>JAXJVZ010000025.1:0-3321 GCA_036308285.1 Agathobacter sp.
AAGAGGATATCGAAAGATACAGCATTATCCGTGCTGTTGCAGCAGTAGAAAGAGCTGATGTCGTTATCATTGTAATTGATGCAGTTGAAGGTGTTACAGAACAG
This sequence comes from Agathobacter sp., assembly GCA_036308285.1. GTDB lineage: Bacteria > Bacillota > Clostridia > Lachnospirales > Lachnospiraceae > Roseburia. The sequence goes on from JAXJVZ010000025.1 coordinate 105, forward strand.
GATGCCAAGATTGCAGGTATTGCACATGAAAGAGGCAAGGGTATTATTATTGCTGTTAATAAGTGGGATGCTATTGAGAAGGATAACTCAACTGTTAAGAAATATACTGAGAAAATCAGACAGATATTAAGCTTTATGCCATATGCTGAGATAATGTTTATTTCTGCAAAAACAGGTCAGAGACTTAATAAAATTTTCGAATTAATCGATATAGTAATAGAGAACAACAGTATGAGGGTTGCAACAGGTGTACTTAATGAAATAGTTGCAGAGGCAGTTGCAATGCAGCAGCCACCTTCAGATAAGGGAAAGAGACTAAGAATATATTATGTCACACAGGTTTCTGTCAAACCGCCAACATTTGTTATCTTCGTAAATGATAAGCAGCTTATGCATTTCTCATATACAAGATATCTTGAGAATAGAATAAGAGATACCTTTGGTTTCCAGGGTACAGCACTTAAATTTATTACAAGAGAGCGAAAGGAAGATAAGTAATGATTTTGGCGAGATTTATTGCGCTTATATTAGGATATTTTATTGGAACATTTCAGACTGGATATTTTTATGGAAAACTTCATGGAATTGATATAAGGGAGCATGGAAGTGGTAATTCAGGAACCACAAATACACTTAGGACTTTAGGTGCAAAGGCAGGAATAATTACATTCCTTGGAGACAGCCTTAAAGCGGTACTTGCAGTAGTAATAGTTTATTTTATTTTTAAAGATAAATATAAGGATGCGATTAACCTTATAGAGTTATATGCTGGATTTGGCGTTGTTTTAGGACATAATTTTCCATTTTTCCTTAAGTTCAAGGGGGGAAAGGGAATCGCATGTACAGCTGGAGTTATGCTGGCTGTCTGCCCATTGTCAGTCCCGCTTGGTGCAAGTTTATTTATTATTATTGTAGCTGTAACAAGATATGTTTCACTCGGTTCAATTATTCTTGTAATTGTATTTTTGATTCAGTCACTGATTTTTGGACATATGGGTATTTTAAATATATCAGAGGCATACGTATTAGAATATGATATCGTGGTTGCATGCTTTGCGGCTATGGGTATCTGGAGACACAGAGCTAATATTAAAAGGCTCTTAAATGGAACAGAGAATAAGATTGGAAAGAAAGCGGATAAGTAATTATGGGTAAGATAGGTGTAATTGGAGCTGGTAGTTGGGGAACTGCTCTTTCTGTGGTTCTTGCAAATAATGGTAATGATGTTTTGATCTGGTCTATTGTTGAGGCCGAGATTGAGATGCTAAAAGAAAAGCATGAGCATGTTGACAAGCTCCCGGGAGTTAAATTATCAGATGCGATTGATTTTACTACTGATATTGAAAAGACAGTAAAGGAATCAGATATTTTAGTTTTAGCTGTACCTTCTGTATTTACAAGAAGCACAGCAAAGCTTATGGCACCTTTTGTAAAGGATAATCAGATTATTGTCTGTGTAGCTAAGGGAATCGAGGAAGATACATTAATGCCAATCTCTGATGTGGTTGAGCAGGAGATACCTAAAGCTGATGTTGCAATTATGTGTGGACCTTCACATGCGGAGGAGGTTGGAATTGGACTTCCTACTACAGTAGTTGCCGGTGCGAAGACGAAAAAAACTGCTGAGACCATTCAGGACTTATTTATGAATAAAGTATTCAGAGTATATACAAGTCCTGATATCCTTGGTATGGAGCTTGGCGGTTCACTTAAGAATGTTATCGCCCTGGCTGCAGGAATGGCAGATGGTCTCGGATACGGAGATAACACAAAAGCAGCTCTTATTACAAGAGGTATTGCTGAAGTATCAAGACTTGCTCTTGCAATGGGGGCAAAGACAGAAACTCTTGCCGGTCTTACAGGTATAGGTGATCTTATTGTTACATGTGAAAGTAAACACAGTCGTAACCGTAAGGCAGGAATGCTTATGGGACAGGGGTATACAATGGAAGAGGCTACAAAAGAGGTTAAGATGGTAGTTGAGGGCATTTATTCTGCAAAGGCTGCTGCAAAGCTTGGTAAGGAATATAATGTTTCAATGCCTATTATCGAAGAGGTTAACAAGGTTTTATTTGAGAACAAGCCGGTAAAAGATGCTGTTCAGGAATTAATGCTAAGAGATAAGCGTGTAGAACATATTGGACTTGAATGGGAGGAATAGTTGTGGAGACTATCAGAATTAAATACTTTTCTGATGAAATAGAAAAGCTTGATTATATTGACGGAAAATCAGACTGGATTGACTTAAGAGCATCTGAGCAGGTGACGTTAAAGGCAGGAGAGTTCAAGCTTATCCCACTTGGTGTTGCAATGCAGCTTCCGGAAGGGTATGAAGCTCATCTTTTACCTAGGAGCTCAACTTTTAAAACATGGGGAATCATTCAGACTAACAGTATGGGCATTGTTGATGGCTCATATTGTGGTGATAATGATATGTGGAGAATGCCGGTATATGCCACAAGAGATACAACAATCAACGTAAATGACAGAATTGCTCAGTTTAGAATAGTCAAGAATCAGCCACAGATTTATTTTGAGGTGGTTGAACATCTTGGTAATACTGACAGAGGTGGTTTTGGTAGCACAGGTAAGAACTAGTTTTAACATTGCATGAATGCGCATATGAAAAGATACCAGCAAAGCTGACGCATACGTTGCAGCAGGAACGAAAAGTCGTTTCTGAATACTAATAATAAATTATGGGAGGATTTTTTATTATGGAAAATCGTACAATCAAATTTGCATCTAAAGAGAGTAACCTGTTAGCACTACATGCTATTCCGGGGCATTTTGCTACAAGTCACTCTCACATTAATTATTATGTTGATGTAACAAGCATCAAGACTCGTGCTTCCGAGTCAAAGGAAGCCGCCAAGGTATTCAATTCAAAGATTCCAAAGAATTCTTATATTGATACAATAGTATGTCTCGATGGAACTGAGATGATTGGAGCTTTCTTAAGTGAGGAGATTGCAAAATCTGGAATAATGTCAATTAATAAGCATGAGACAACATATGTTGTTTCCCCTGAAATTAACAATAACCAGATTCTTTTCAGAGATAATAATAAAGGTGCCATAGAAGGAAAACATGTGGTACTTTTACTTGCAACAGCTACAACTGGTGAGACTATAAGACGTGCATTAGAGTGTATTCGTTATTATGGTGGAACAATAGTATGTGTTGCATCAATTTTCAGTACAATTGATAATGTTGA
>JAXJVZ010000026.1:0-2411 GCA_036308285.1 Agathobacter sp.
AATGGTCTACATCGTACTTTTCCTCATCAATTGCTTCATCTGTAAAAACATCTACAATACTACGCAAATCCAATATGCCATCCCATAATTTCCGCACATGTGACAGTTTCCGCATCTTCTCATCTAATGGTGCAAGTTTATATATCAATCCCGGTACTTCCGGATTATTATTCTGCAGCCACTTTACCTTTTCACACTGAATCCAACCTAAAATCGCCACGGTATTATCCCGAATCATCTGGACCCAAGCATCGTTAAATGTAAGTTTTCTGCTCAAGCCGTTTTCACCACCAAATGTATAAGGCAGCAAAATATCACTTGCACTCAGCTTATTATAATATGCAATCATTCGTCCTGCACTGCTATCAAGACTAATCTTCTCACCAGACTTATTTGCAAACCCTGATAATGCTTTATATGGCACATTAAGAGTCAACGCTTGTTTCTCTGCATGGAGCTGCTTATTAAACTGCTTAATAGCGTTCTTTATTTCAACCTTTGATGCATTTGCTTCCAGTCCGCTCAATTCCCTAAGTTTCACTACAGCTCTTTCAAGATTATCCTTAATTCCACCTTCACCCCAAATACCACTCAAATGGATGTGAAATTCAAGAACCGAATACCACGCATTTGAAATCATCTCATCAATAATTTCATCATACGTAGCTTCCATCTTATTCCCCGATATAAGCTGTACAATTGCTTCCAACCAATAAAACTTGTAGCAGTAAGATGGATCTTTCATCATTCGAGAAAAGCCCTCAATATCTAGTTTGTTATAATAATGTGCATCAATTGTAAGTTGCATTATTCATTACCACTCCAAAATATCTTCTTTTCAAAGCCACCACGATTCTCGCGCTTACCATTACGAATTTCCATCAATTCCTCAACAGAATGTCCTCTTGCCTCGCAAATAGCAAACAACACCTCAAGCACATCCGCCATTTCTTCAATGGACTTATCTGCTTGGTACTCCGCTATTTCCTCATTCAACTTCTTATCCAATTCTTGCAGATACTCCTCGTTATCCAAGATTCTTGTAATAGGCTTCTTGCCATCTGCAATGATAATCTCCGGAATTTTATCTCGTACTAATTTTCCTTCTTTCATTAGCTCCACACCTTTTATAATTCATCATACTTTTTTGCGCTATCCTTAGCTTTCTCTACCGGATATTTTGCGTTATTACGCTTGATTTTCTCCTGCACAATTTCATCCATATCTAAGCCACAAACATCCGCCATGAGAATACAATAGTTTAATACATCCGCTAATTCTTCTCTGATTTTGTCCCTCTTGGACTCACACACAGTATCAGAACCGCTCCATTGGAATACTTCTAATAATTCAGCAGCTTCTAAGCTAATTGACAATGCCAAATCCTTCGGATTATGGAACTGCTTCCAATTTCTATCATCTCTGAATTTTAATACCTGGTTTATTGTTTCTTGTGTCATAACCCTACTCCCTTGCTACTTCATTGCTTGTAAGAGCGCTTCGCGCAACTCATCATCACATGCGTATATATACAATCCTTCTACACCACGCGTCATAAGAACTCTCACCTCATGCTGAATAAGTTCTTCTCCAAATTTTTGTTTACTTCCATCTGATAGCGTCCTATTTCGAACCGCCTTAGAATTGTAGCTTGCCGACGGATCAAATATCACTTCACCATTACGATATTTTACAGAAGGTCCAAGAATGACACCTGCATAATTTAAATCGAACCCCTGTATTGTAAAAGTAGAACCAATTTCATCAATCGTCTGTGGCTGTTCTGCCCAAGACAGAGACTTATTTGCTCTTTTTTCTTGCTTGCCTAATTCTCGATCCAATTCTCTATTCCATGGCTTATGCCACTGCCCAATCATTACTTCCCAGTATTTTAACAGCCTCGCAGTAGAAGGTGGTTTCGAATTATATTCCCAATCATATGTAGCTATCAACCTTGATAACTTATGATTTTCATCCTCTGCCTTCTCCTTTAATGCATGCTCCAATTCTAATGGGGATTCAAATATTCTAATCTCATAACCACCACTATTTTGAGGAACAGTCGAAACCTTCCGTTTCTTAGTAAAATCATCAATCCATGCGACAATTTCCTCTGATGACCTTATTCTTAGTTGATTCTTTAATTCAAAATAATTATTCTGACGCTTAGCCAATTCTCTGTATTGACTTAATATTTGAGCCTCCCAATATTGTTCTGTAGTAAGTATTTGGTTTTCATCAAACATCACCACTGTTACCCTTGCACGCTCAATAATATCTTTAAGCTGATTTTCACCTTGATACGACTGTTTTCCTTGCGTCAACAGCAAATGTGCTTCATCAATAAATGCAACATCTATAGGTTCATCTACCGAATGACGATTTATGAATGATGTTGGTTTATACACAAC
>JAXJVZ010000027.1:0-2738 GCA_036308285.1 Agathobacter sp.
AAAACATGATACTCCTCCTTGTTTTACAATATTTTATATGCTACAATTATTATAGCATATAGAAAGGCTCGAGTGAATAGTGAAAGGAGGAAAATGAATGAAAAAACATATTAATAAGACGGTATTGTTTAAAAAAATTTTTGTGTTTGTAACTACTTTTAGTATAATGTTTAGTTCTAGTGCATTAACATCTTATGCGGATGTATCCACTGGCTATGTATCAGTGAAAGAATTTGAAACTACGATGAATGAGATATATTCCGAAAATGGTTCAAGTTTCAAAGTAACTGATGATAATGGAGTTCAATATATTTCGATAGAGCATGCTGAAGAGATGTATCAAACGGCTATAAAGGCTTTTGAAGATAAGCGCGCGAAACAGCTTGCTCAAGTGGAATTAGCAAATAATTTTGACGCATCAATTAGTCAAATTGGCACAGGTATAAGCCCACTGGTTATGCCTATTTCATATTATCGTACTGAAAAGTATGTGGTAAATGGGGCTTCTGTTCCACTTGCTTATGCAACTTTTAAATTTAACCTTAGCGGGACTGTAAATGCCCAGTATAATTCATTTATGAGCCTTGACTACTCGGGGGTTTATGCAAATGGACCGGCGGTAAATTATGATGGATACAATATAATAAGCGAGCGTAAAAGTTTTACTAGTAATAATACAAAGGTAAACATTGTATGTACGATGGATGTTTACTTTTCATGGACTGATACTGCAATAGGGATAAAATTTAGTGAAACGATACGAGATATTTATGCAAATACATTTAGTGCTGTTGAATAATTGATATTTAACGTATGTTAATTACGATTATATGTATATTATTGTTATGATATGAAGAATCAAATCCTTTCTATGTGTGTTTATTGATGATATTTTATATTAAATTACTGATATGAAATAGAAAAGAAGATTGAAGGGGCTGTCGGGAAATAGACAGTTCTAAATAGGGCGAGGAGCCGATGTGATATGATCCCTCTTAAGTAGACAAGGTAAATAACCAAAATCCACTTAAGGGGGATTTTCTATGTCAAAATATTCAGCCGAACTTAAGATTGTAGCTTGTGAAGATTATCTTTCAGGTAAATTTTCAAACAGAGAAATTTGCGAGAAATATGGCATACATTTTAATGAAAAGAGGGATGCCTCTGAACTTAATAAATGGATTCAGATGTATATGAACAATGGAGAAGCTGCATTTATTCACAAAAAAGGAAATGATACCTATTCTGCTTCATTTAAAGAGAAAGTAGTACAGGATTATCTAGAAGGGAAAGGATCATTTGCAGAGATTACTGTAAAATATAACATTCGTGGCAATGACACTGTTCGTCAATGGGTTTTATTGTATAATGCTAATAGAGAGCTTAAGGACTATTGTCCTAACAGGGAGGTCTATATGGCAGACGCAAGAAGAAAAACTACTATTGAAGAACGCAAAGAAATCGTGAAATATTGTATCGAACATGGACGTGATTATAAAGGCACTGCAAGTATGTATGATGTTTCCTATAGCCAAGTTTATTCATGGGTTAAAAAATATGATTCAAATGGCAATGCTGGATTAACAGATAAACGTGGTCGTCATAAATCGGATGATGAGGTTGATGAATTAGAACGTCTCCGCAGAGAAAATGCCCGTCTCAAAAGACAAGTTCAAGCCTGCAAATAAAAAGTCAAGGCTAAATTGAAGAACATTGAAAAATTTATACAGGTTGAAAATAGGTATCAAAATAAGACCACCACATTGTGCTGGTCTGGCAGAAAGGTATTTAAAAGTTATTCTGATTGTGGAAGTGATGAAAGATATTCTTTCACTCGCCCATAGTAGATTCTCAGAAATTTATTGGCGCCTGCAGTCATGTAAACGTAGTAAGGCTTACCTTGAGCTCGTTTCTTATTCAAAAACTGATACACAGGATCGTCTTGTGGCATTGTTTTGATAAGAACATCCATTACAAGAAAAAGCGTTTTCCGGAGATCAGCAGAGCCACGTTTTGAGGTAGGAACACTTTTCTGTGAGTATGTTCCAGATTCATTTACACCAGGGTCAACACCAGCAAATGCAGTAATAGCACCTTTATGGGTAAAACGAGTGACATCTCCGATTTCAGCCATAAGCTGTGGACCAAGAGATGGACCGACGCCGTTCATTTCCATGACGATGGGATATTCAGGAAATTTTGAGGCTGTATCATTCATTAAAGTGCGCAGTTCCTCAACGGTAGAGGAAGCACTATTGAGCTGATCAACTGCTTGTCTGATAATTCGTTTGGTTATTTCATCCTTAGGAAGTACAGGAACAAGTTCCTTAGCTTTTCCATAGATTTCTTCAGCTTTTGATTTGCTGAAGTTGTACTTCTTGCGTTTGCACCATTTCTGATAGTGGTCAGTAAAGGCACTTAAAGACATTTTACGAACACAGTCTACATGCCAGTATGTAGATGCAAAATCAACCCATTTCTGGCTGCCGTCACTTCGTGCAGGACTGTCGAAGTAAGTATTTACGCCAGGATAAGTCTGATCAAGGATGCCGATAAGGTTATTTTTCATAGCTGTCTTTTGTTTCATGTAGAAACCAAACTGCCGGTTCATGGTTTTAAGCTGATTGCGTAATTCGTCCATAAGACTATACTGTTTTAGATTTTGCCACTTGTCAAGTGCATAGCGGGCAATCTTCACAGCATCTGCTTTGTCTGATTTGACTTTGCGAAGAGAATCG
>JAXJVZ010000028.1:0-1501 GCA_036308285.1 Agathobacter sp.
AACAACCAGGAAACAAATCGTGAAAGCAGACGAGAGAACAACCAGGAAACAAATCGTGAAAGCAGACGAGAGAACAACCGGGAAACAAATCGGGAAAACAGTCGTGAAAATAATCGGGAGACCAGCCAGGAAAACAATCGAGAAAATAATCGGGAGACCGGTCGGGAAAACAGTCGTGTAAATGGTCATGAGAATGTCTGTGACAATAATGAAGGGCGCGAATATAACAAAGGAAGAGACAGTCGCAAAAATTTCAAAGAGCATAAACCACGTGAGAATAAAAATGCAGAGGGTTGGGATAACCGCAATAACAAAGATGACAATGTAAAGAGCGGTGACAATAAGCGTAATTTCAGAAATAAACGTAACCGCAACAACAGAGGAAAGCACAATGGAAACAAACAGCAGTCTAATCCACAGTAATGAAAGACTAGACAATCTGGAGAGAAATGGTTACTGCATAATTCAGGACCCACAAAAATTCTGTTTTGGAATGGATGCGGTCTTGTTATCTGATTTTGCAAAAGTAAAAAAGGGCGAAAAGGCACTAGACCTTGGAACCGGTAATGGAATAATCCCAATTTTACTTGAGGCAAAGAATAATGGTGAAAAGTATTTTGGGCTTGAGATTCAGCCTGAAAGTGCTGATCTTGCAAGAAGAAGCATCAAGTATAACAAGCTTGAGGACAAGATATCAGTTGAAATTGGAGATATCTGTGAAGCATCAAAAATATTCGGAGTAGATTCAATGGATGTTGTAACTACTAATCCACCCTATATGATAGGACAGCATGGAGTACAGAATATTGCCGATGCAAAAACAATTGCAAGACATGAAGTTTTATGCACTTTAGATGACATAATAAGAGAAAGTGCAAAGCTGTTAAAGCCGGGTGGAAGATTTTACATGGTTCACAGGCCGTTTCGACTTGCAGAAATTTTTGCCGCCATGGTTTCATACCATATTGAGCCAAAAAGAATGAGACTTGTATATCCATTTGTAGATAAGGAACCAAATATGGTCTTAATCGAAGGATTAAGAGGAGGCAAGTCTAGAATAACAGTTGAAAAACCATTAATTGTATACAAAGAGCAGAATGTCTACACGGATGAAATCCTGCAGATATATGGAATGCTTGATAAATAATCAATTAAGGAAGTAACTATTCAGGCTCCGCCCATAAATTTTAGGTAATGACTCTATTTAAGCAATCGTACAAATAGTTACAAAAGGAGAAAAAAATGTTTAATGATTTTCACATAGGTCCATTTACATTTCACATGTATGGACTGATGATAGCAATAGGATTTATATCCGCATTGTTTGTTGCATCATATAGAGGAAAAAAGAGAGGTCTTAACGAGGACATCTTTTACGGATTATTCTATTGCGCCTTAATAGGAGGAATGCTTGGTTCAAGAATTCTGTTCTATATTGTCGATTTGCCATCAATTATAGAAGATCCATCAATCCTTTGGAATTTTAAGAACGGATATGTAG
>JAXJVZ010000029.1:0-3136 GCA_036308285.1 Agathobacter sp.
GAGATAATTGTAATAATCTGCGTGATAGGGCAATGATTGATTTTCTGCTTTCAACAGGAATTAGAGTAGGCGAATTGGTAAGGCTGAACATTGATGATATAGATTTAAAAGTTTCTTCTAAAATGGCAGGATATAAAATGAATTTACCTTTCAATACTGTTTACAAAATATTGTATTTTTACAAATAAAACTTTATAATGTAAATAGTAAATTAGTGCTATAAATTGGTATGAATTCAGAAAGGAAAGGACAATTTATATGGAGAAGTTACATAAACAAAATTTGATCATTACATGGTGTTCCATTCTTGCATTGATTATGGTTTCGGTATTGGGTTTTGGTTTATCTGTTATGGCGTTGAAAGGCAGTATTGTTGTAATTGTATGTGGTATCATTTCAACAATAGGTTATTTTTTGCCTTTGCCTGATGATAAAAAAGTATTGATGCTGGTATTTCCACCGGCCATAGGTACATTGGTCTATTCATGGCTCACAGGAGGTAATTCAATAACATATTTGACGAATTATGTCCTCCTGGCAATGGCGACATCATACTTTATAGAATCTGTGATTATCTGGTTTGCAGTACCTTTTACAGCAATCTCCATAGTTTTTATGATTTTCAGTCCGGAAACAATTGCGGGAAATGAATATTCATGGGCGGGTGTTGTTTCACGCGTTTTCTTTTTTGCAGTAACGGGCGTATTATTATATCTGGCAACGAAGCGTGGTGCGAATGTTATTAAAAAGACGGAAAAAGCGCTGGAACAGGTCAGACAAAATGCCAGTGTAGCAAATGAAATTTCAGAGAATCTGAATACAACAATTCAAAAAAGCATGAGTTCTATTCAGCAGCTCGCAGAGGGCAGCAGAAGTGTAAGGACAGAAGCGACTCAGATGGGGCAGGTAGTAGAGGATACTGCCAAATCTACGGTTACAGTTATGGATAAGATCAATGCTGCTACAGCTGAGATCAATAAGAACCATGAACTGGCTACACAGTTAGATGGTGGATTCCAGAAGGTACAGGATGCTGTAGCCAAGGGCAATGATGCGGTTGTTCATGCAAAGAATTCTATACTGGAAATGGAACAGACGGTAGAGTCGGCACGTCAGTCTACAGATTCGCTGCTTACAGAAATGAACAGGATCACAGCTATTCTGGGGGATATCAATTCCATTGCTTCCCAAACGAATCTGTTGTCTCTGAATGCATCAATAGAAGCAGCCAGAGCGGGAGAACATGGCAAAGGGTTTGCAGTTGTTGCAGACGAAATTCGTTCCTTATCAGAGGAAAGTGCCAAATCAGCCAACAATATTCAGGAGATTCTGAAATGGCTGACAGAAACAACCTCTCAGGTATCAAAGAATATTACGGCGGGAACAGAAGCCGCCGCAGCCAGTGTAGAAATGGTCAGTGGACTGTTGGAATATTTTACAAACATTAACAGTGCAACAGATGATGCAAGTAAAACAGTCAGTGAAGAATATCAGATCATTGAGCATGTGAAAGATCATTTTAACCATATTCAGGAGGAAATAGAGACTCTGGTAGCTACTTCCGAGGAGAATTCAGCTACGATTCAGAATATAACAGAAACGATAGCGGCCCAGAATGATTCCATCAACAATATCTCCACTGAAATAGAAGAAATATCCAGTTTATCATTAGATCTGGAACAGCATTTTACCAAATAGGACAGAAGTAGAGAATGGGTGGATGAAACAGTTAAAAAAGCCCGCAGAACACGTATTTACTAGGTTTGCGGGCTTTCGTGGCTCAAAAAGTATGTGGTAATATTTACTTCTTTTTGGTTTTATTTAAAATTTTTCTGGCATTTAGAGAGAGGCATTAATGAAGCAATATAAGGTAGAGATTTGAAGGAGAAATTTATGTAATGAAAGAGAAAATACCTACCAACAAAATATTGGCTTTGATATCACTTGCGTTTGGTATACTCTCATTATTTTCATTTGTGCTTTACTTTTACAGCGCAAATCATGCGCCGTATACCTATATTGATGTTATATTTTTGGGACCATTATTCTCGTTTATAGGAATCGTGATTTCTATTATCACACGAAAGAGTCGAAAAATACATCCTGTGCTATGGATATCAGGGATTATTAGTTGCATGCTTGGTTTTATTGTAGGTATGTTTTTTTTAGTGTGTTGATAATGCTAATGGCAGCTAAATAGGTATTAAAATCACGAGATGTTCCCAAATTATTGGGGCAGTCAGAGTGTCCAAAACAACAGAAGATTTGAATTTTATAGCACGAATTAAGAAGTTTATTAAAAATTACATCTCTATAATTGGTATCAGAAAAGGAGATGTAATTATGAATGTAAAAAAAATCAAAGAGAACAAATTAAAAACAATTCTTCAGTTTTCAATTCCAAGTATTATTGCAATGCTTCTTCAGACAATAATTACAATAACTGATGGATATTTTACTGGAAACTATGTAGGCGAAAACGCCTTGGCAGCTATCAATCTAGGCCTGCCAATCCTGTATTTTTACCTTGGTGTAGGTTTATGCATAGGTGTCGGCGGAAGCGTAATCTGTGGAAGACTTCTGGGCGCAAAGGAAAAGAAAAAAGCATCAGAAGTTTTCTCGCAGACTACAATTACATCAGTTGCAATATGTGTAATAACATCAATTGTTGTCATGCTGCTATTTACCCCTATACTTAATGTATTAAGAGCCGATAGCACACTTGCTGTTTACTTTAAGGAATACTACAAGATAATGCTTTTTACCTACCCGCTTATGGTAATGGGAACAATTTTTGGAATGTTTATCAGAGTAGACGGAAAGCCACAAATTTGTATGCTTATTAGTATAATAAGTTGTATACTTAATGTAATACTCGATTATATTTTTGTAGGCAAACTTGGAATGGGCGTGCAGGGAAGTGCGATTGGTTCGCTTATCGTCCAGCTTGTGGTAGCAATAGTTCAGTTTTCATATTTCCTAAAAGCAACATCAGGAATACGCCTGTGCAGGTTCAGATTTGACAAGGCTATAAACAAAGAAATAATTTTTAACGGTTCATCAGAATTTATAGGGGAAATGGCCAGTGCAATATCAATGTTTGCCTTCAACTATGTACTGATGAAATATGTTGGAA
>JAXJVZ010000030.1:0-3005 GCA_036308285.1 Agathobacter sp.
GGATTCGGATTTGTTAATGCAATTACTGGTGGTTCATTTATTAATATGTCAGTGTTTGCGCTTAACATTACTCCATACATTACATCATCAATCATTATGCAGTTACTTACAATAGCGATTCCAAAGCTTGAGGAGTTACAGCGTGACGGTGAAGATGGAAGAAAGAAGATTGTTGAGATAACAAGATACTTAACAATTGCTCTTGGATTAATTGAGTCAGTTGCAATGACTATTGGCTTCTACAGAGGTGGATATCTTACAGATAAATCTCCGCTTACTGTAGTTATGGTTATCACTTCACTTACAGCAGGTTCTGCTGTACTTATGTGGATTGGTGAGCGTATTACTGAAAAGGGAATTGGAAATGGTATTTCAATCGTTTTGACAATTAATATTATTTCGCGTATTCCTGAGGATTTAGGAAACCTTTGGGAGCAGTTTATTGCATCTCAGAGCAATGTTGCTAAGGCTGTTGTTGCAGGATTAATTATTGTGGCAATTATCGTAGCAATGGTTGTATTCGTAATCATCCTTCAGGGGGCTGAAAGAAGAATTCCAATTCAGTATTCTAGTAAAATACGTGGAAATAAGCAGGTTGGAGCTGGACAGCAGGCACATATTCCTCTTAAGGTTAATACAAGTGGTGTTATTCCAGTTATTTTTGCTCAGTCTTTAATGCAGACACCGGTTATAATTACCAGTGTTATTGGTAAGGGTAATGCAACAGGAATCTGGAGTAAGATTGTAAGAGGATTATCACAGTCTAACTGGTGTGATCCTTCTCAGCCAATATATTCAATAGGATTAATTGTTTATATTGCGCTTGTAATTGGATTTGCATATTTCTACACACAGATTACATTCAATCCATTAGAGATTGCAAATAATATGAAGCGAGCTGGTGGCTTTGTTCCGGGAATCAGACCTGGTAAGCCAACAAGCGATTACTTAAATCAAATATTAAATTATATCGTGTTTATAGGTGCCGTTGGTCTTGCATTTATTGCAGTTGTACCAATCTTCTTTAACGGAGTGTTTAAGGCGAGCGTATCATTTGGTGGAACTTCAATCATCATCATTGTAGGTGTTGTAATTGAGACACTTAAGCAGATTGAATCTCATATGAGAGTACGTAACTATAAAGGATTTTTAAATGATTAATTTACGGTTGGAGATATAGGTTATCCTGTATCTCCATTCGTGGTATATTCGAATAGCTGAAAGGAGAAGAATATAATGAAGATTATTATGTTAGGTGCACCTGGTGCTGGTAAGGGAACTCAGGCTAAGCAGATTGCAGCAAAATATGAAATTCCACACATCTCTACAGGAGATATTTTTAGAGCAAATATTAAAAACGGAACAGAGCTTGGAAAGAAAGCAAAGACATATATGGATCAGGGAGCATTAGTTCCTGATGAGCTTACATGCGATCTTGTTGTTGATAGAATTCAGCAGGATGATTGTGCTAATGGATTTGTTTTAGATGGATTCCCAAGAACAATTCCACAGGCAGAGGCTCTTGATGCTGCACTTAAAAAATTAAATCAGACAATGGACTATGCTATTGATGTAGATGTTCCAGACGATAATATCGTAAATCGTATGGGTGGAAGAAGAGCATGTGTTAACTGTGGTGCAACATATCATATCGTATTCAATCCTACTAAGGTTGAAGGAAAATGTGATGCATGTGGTAATGACTTAATTATCCGTGATGATGATAAGCCAGAGACAGTACAGAAGAGACTTACAACATATCATGAGCAGACTCAGCCACTTATTGATTTCTATAAGGCACAGGGAATTCTTAAGTCTGTTGATGGAACAAAGCCAATGGATGAAGTATTTACAGACATTGTTGCTATTTTAGGTGAATAAAATGCCTGTTACGATTAAATCGGCCCAGGAGATAGAATTGATGCGGGAGGCAGGACGTATTCTTGCATCGGTTCATCAGCAACTTGGAAAACAAATTAAACCGGGCATGTCTACATTAGATGTAGACCGTTTGGGGGAAGAAATAATCAGAAGCTATGGCTGTGAACCATCATTTTTAAATTTGTATGGTTATCCTGCAAGTATATGTGTATCTGTTAATGAAGAAGTAGTTCACGGAATTCCAAGAGCAGACAGAATCATTAAAGAGGGTGATATCGTAAGCCTGGACGCAGGTGTCATTTATAAAGGATATCATTCGGATGCAGCAAGAACAGTTGCAATTGGAGAAATAAGCGAAAATGCACAGCTTCTCATTGAAAGAACTCGTCAGAGTTTTTTTGAAGGTATGAAGTATGCGACAGCAGGAAAACACTTAAATGATGTCAGTGGTGCGATAGGTGATTATGCACAAAAGTTTGGATACGGAGTTGTATATGAGCTTTGTGGACATGGAATAGGAAGTTCTCTTCATGAGGATCCTGAAATTCCAAACTATCGTAAAAGATGGCCACATAAGGGCTTGAAACTTCGCCCTGGAATGACATTGGCAGTTGAACCAATGATTAATATTGGAACCCCAGAGGTTGTATGGATGGATGATGAGTGGACGGTGGTTTCAGAAGATTTATCATTATCTGCTCATTATGAAAATACAATACTAATTACAGAGGGAAAGCCTGAGATATTATCTATTACAGAGGAAGAAAAAGAGGCTGGCATTCTAGAATTATTTTGATACCCAATAAGTTGATTTAATACAGGAGGATATAGTTTATATGTCAAAAGCAGATGTTATTGAAGTTGAAGGCGTAGTAGTAGAAAAGTTGCCAAATGCATTTTTCAAGGTTGAACTTGAGAATGGTCATCAGATTCTTGCAACTATCAGTGGAAAGCTTCGCATGAATTTTATTCGTATTTTACCAGGCGATAAGGTAACAATTGAGATGTCTCCATACGACCTTACAAAGGGAAGAATTATCTGGAGAGATAAGTAAAAAATGTAAAAAAACATCTATTAATTAGTTGACTTCTTGAAAGTGACCATGTATAATACTATACGGACA
>JAXJVZ010000031.1:0-17515 GCA_036308285.1 Agathobacter sp.
ATGCAGTGGTTTTCGTAGACGATGTAGATAATTTTGAGTTAGAAAAATACGGACCACATTTTGAGAATCATCCTAGATTCCCAAAGCGAACCAATACTGAGTTCGTTAAGGTTATTTCTAGAAATGAAGCTTCAATGAGAGTGTGGGAGAGAGGCTCCGCTGAGACATGGGCGTGTGGTACGGGAACATGTGCTACTGCAATGGCTTGTATTCTTAATGGACTTACAGATAATAAAGTTCTTGTTCATTTAAGAGGTGGAGATTTGACTATTGAGTATGATGAAGAAACTAATCATGTATTTATGACTGGGCCTGCTACAGAAGTCTTTAACGGAGAATATTAGGAGGAAATAAAATGCAGATTAAAACTTTACTAGAGGAACTTAAATATACGGTACTGGCTGGAAATGATGAAACTGAAGTTACAACATTGGTATATGATTCCAGAAAAGTAGAAAAAGGATCTGTTTTTGTTTGTATTTCTGGAACTGTAAGAGATGCACATGATTTTATCCCGGATGTTATAGAAAAAGGAGCATCAGCTGTTATTGTTGAGAAGGATGTTCCGGTTATTTCTGGTGTAACATATATAAAAGTAGATAATAGCAGGGAGGCTCTGGCATATATGTCAGCAGCATATTTTGGACATCCTGCAAAGAAGTTAAAGACAATCGGTATAACAGGAACCAAGGGGAAGACTACGACTACATATATGGTTAAGTCAATTCTTGAGTCGGCAGGAATAAAGACAGGCTTAATTGGAACCATTGAGTCGATTGTAGGGGATGAGAGAATCCCTGCTGCTAATACAACTCCAGAATCATATCGTGTGCAGGAGCTTTTTGCACAGATGGTTGATGCGGGGCTTGATGCAGTTGTAATGGAGGTTTCTTCGCAGGCTTTAATGCTTCACAGGGTCTCTGGTTTTACATTTGATATAGGAGTGTTCACTAATCTTGAGCCTGATCATATAGGAACTAATGAACATAAAGATTTTGATGATTATATGCATTGTAAAAGCCTTTTGTTCCGTCAGTGCAGGATTGGAATATTTAACGGCGACAGTGAGCATATTGATGGAATTCTTAATGGTCATACATGCGAGGTTGAGAAGTTTGGATATGGCAGGGATAATGATTATGTTGCCACAAACGTTGCCCTCAAGAAGGAACATGGTGCATTGGGCGTTAAATACCACATCAGTGGAATTGTTGACTTTGATGTAGAGGTTAATGTGCCTGGAAGTTTTAGTGTATACAACTCGCTTACAGCAATTGCTATCTGTCATCATTTTAATGTGGTGGAAGAAAAGATTAAACAGGCATTGTTGCATGTAAATGTCAAAGGTAGAATTGAACTTGTGCCTGTATCTGAAAGATATACTCTTATGATTGATTATGCACACAATGCAATGTCATTAGAGAGCCTGCTTACTACATTAAAAGAATATGAACCGGGTCGCCTTGTATGTCTGTTTGGCTGTGGTGGTAACAGGGCAAAATCAAGAAGATATGAGATGGGAGAGGTTTCATCGCGTCTTGCAGATTTGACGGTGGTGACATCTGACAATCCCAGGGATGAAGAACCGATGGATATAATTAATGATATTCTTATAGGTGTTAAAAAGGCGGATGGAGACTATGTTACAATTCCAGACCGTAAGGAAGCCATTGCGTATTGTATGAAGAATGCAAAAGATGGTGATATTATTGTTCTCGCAGGAAAAGGACACGAGGATTATCAGGAGATTAAGGGTGTAAAACACCATATGGATGAACGTGAACTTATTGCAGAGATAGTAGAAGAGATGGGAGTAGTCAATGAGTAAGCAGCATTGGAAAGGCGGAAATATGTTAAATCCTGTTCCGGCAGTGATGGTAAGTCTTGCTGACGAGAACGGGAAAAGTAATATTATTACAGTGGCGTGGGCTGGTACAGTATGTACAAATCCGCCTATGCTGTCTATATCTGTAAGACCGGAGCGTTATTCATATGATATTATCAGAAGAACAGGTGAATTTGTTGTCAATCTCACAACAGAAGAGCTTGTAAAAGCCTGTGACTATTGTGGTGTTACAAGCGGAAGATATATTGATAAATTTAAAGAACTTGGACTTACAGAATGCAGGCTGCCAAATGTGAAAGCCCCAGGTATAGATGAGAGTCCGGTAAATATTGAATGCAGAGTTAATGAAATAAAAGAACTAGGCAGTCATTCAATGTTCATCGCAGATGTTGTTGGAGTAACAGTAGATGAGAAGTACATGGATGAAAATGGCAAATTCAACATTAATGATACTGGTCTTGTTATGTATTCCCATGGGGAATATTTCAGATTAGGCCAAAAGCTTGGGAAGTTTGGATACAGCATTCAGAAGAAATAAGCGCTTGATATATAGAGTTATTTAAAAAAGAGCATGTGCCATAAATGAAAATGATTTATGACACATGCTCTTTTTATCTCAGTTAGGAATACTCCCACATGCTATAACGGGAGAGTTTTATTTTACGAAGATATTATTAAGTTTTGATTAAATAATTTACCAACAAATGGCAGCAAATTATTTGAGAAGTATATCCATAAGATATGCGTATACATCCTCGTTCTGGTTTTTCCAGTTGTTGCAGATTGCCTCAGCCTGCTCCTTAGTATTGACAGAAAGGGTAAGGTCAATCATAGTTGTGCTTTCGTGACGGTATTGACAACGTACTGCATAATTTTTGGCAGTTGTCTTATAGTAGTCAGCAAGAATTGAGTTTTCCTGTTTGAATTCAAGCTTGTTCTCGTCGAAGAACTTCTTTACATCGGATTCGATTCCGTCAGTGATTTTTTCTTTGAAAAAACCAAGTGTTTCTTTTCCAGCAGCGGTAAGAGTGTACTGCGTATTTGAGTGAGTACTTTCATACTGAATCAATTCAGCATCAGTTAAGTCCTGGATAACTTCCTGGACTCTGAAATAATCAGTGTATTCCTGCTCTAAGAAAAAATTTGAAATCTGGGTATTTGTAAGAGGAAAACCAGCTTTATCGAGCATAAATAGAATCGTAAGTTTATATATTGTAAATGGTTCAGCCATATTATTTTACTCCTTAGGCGAATACATGCGTCCCTGCCATGTATTTCGCTCTTTAAATTTTTTGTTGATTGTATTCAGGACTCTTTTTTTGTCAGTGCTCCAAAGTGGAGCTAATAAAAGTGCCCGGGGACCATCGCCAGTCATTCTGTGGATAACCATATCTGAAGGAAGCCTCTCGATACAGTCTATAACAAAATCACAGTATTCCTCCAACTCAAATGTTTTGAAGGGTTCCCGTGAGTAAATATCTGCGAGTGGGGTGTTCTTTAGTATATGTAATAGCTGGAGTTTTACTCCGCTAATATTTGAGTGTGCTACATGATCTACTGATTGTAACATCATTTCTTTTGTTTCTCCAGGAAGGCCTAATATAAGGTGTGCAATAACCGAAATGTTACACTTGTGAAGCTTTTGAACAGCGTCATCAAATTGTTCTACACTTGTATGGGTGTTCATACGGTCAAGAGAGACCTTGTGAATGCTTTGAAGTCCAAGTTCAATCCATATAGGCTTCTGCTGGTTTAGTTCACATAGTAAATCGATTATTTCATCATCCAGACAATCACTTCTTGTAGCAATTGAAAGAGCCACAATGTCTGCTTGGTTTATTGCCTCTGTAAATATTTGTCTGAGCCGGGATACAGGACCATAGGTATTTGTATATGCCTGGAAGTAAGCAATAAATTTTGTACAGTTACTTTTGGCGGTAATCCTTTCTTTTGCTGTAGATATCTGCTCATGTATGGACAGAGAAGAATCTGATGCAAAATCGCCAGAGCCTCCTTCACTACAGTAGAGGCAGCCGGAATGAGAGAGGGTACCGTCTCTGTTTGGACAGGTAAAGCCTGCATCTAAGGAGAGCCTGTAGACCTTTTCCCCGAAGACATCCCTGCAGTACTGATTTAGAGAATAAAAGGGCATCCCGTTATCAAACAGGATGCCTTGTTTGTTATTACAATTATTTAACATGACTCTTAACTGCCTGACTAACAACATCAGCAACACGTGGGTCGAAAGCTTCCGGCATGATAAAGTCTTCAGAAAGCTCTTCGTCAGAAACGAGTCCGGCAAGTGCCTCAGCAGCTGCAAGCTTCATTTCTTCTGTGATTGCTGTAGCACGTCCTTCAAGAGCACCTTTGAAAATACCAGGAAATGCTATTACGTTATTAACCTGATTTGGGAAGTCACTACGTCCTGTACCAACAACTCGTGCACCAGCAGCTTTTGCGATATCCGGCATAATTTCAGGAACTGGATTGGCCATTGCAAAAAGGATTGAATCCTTATTCATTGAAGATACCATCTCTGCTGTTACAATATTAGGAGCAGAAACACCTACAAAGATATCTGCGCCTTTTAATGCGTCTGCAAGAGTTCCTTTAGCGTTGTCAAGGTTTGTAACTTCTGTCATTTTCTGCTGCATCCAGTTGAGGTTTGGATAATCCTTTCCAATAATTCCTTCTCTGTCGCACATAGTAACATTTTTAAAGCCATATGTAAGTAAAAGCTTTGTGATAGCGATACCAGCAGAACCGGCACCGTTAACTACAACCTTACAATCCTCCTTTTTCTTACCTGTTACGCGAAGTCCGTTGATAATACCAGTAAGAACTACAATTGCAGTACCATGCTGGTCATCGTGGAATACAGGAATATCAAGAATTTCCTTTAATCTTTCTTCGATTTCAAAACAACGAGGTGCTGAAATGTCCTCAAGGTTGATTCCGCCGAAACCAGGAGCTATATTCTTAACTGCTTCAATGATTTCTTCTGTATCCTGTGTATCTAAGCAGATTGGAACGGCATTTACATTTCCAAATTCTTTGAAAAGTACACATTTTCCTTCCATAACCGGCATAGCTGCGTATGGTCCTATATTTCCGAGACCAAGGACCGCGCTACCGTCAGAAACAACAGCAACAGTATTAGATTTCCAGGTATACTTATAAGCAGCTTCCTTATCCTCGGCGATTACCTTACAAGGCTCTGCAACACCTGGGGTATAAGCAAGCGCAAGGTCTTCTCTTGAATTAACCTTTGATTTTGCAATTGTTTCAAGCTTTCCATTCCACTCAGCATGAAGCTCGAGTGCTTTTGTATTAATATCCATGGTCTTTTCTCCTTTAAATTATTGTTCGGATTTCATAATAACATTGTTAAAAGTACAAATCAAGATAAAAAGGGGGTTCCTAAAAGTTAAAATATGTTGTATAATACGGATATCAAAATTGTTTAGGTCGTTTGAAGTCGTTTCTGACAAATTTCCCAACTTAAACCTAAAAAAGGAGAATAAAGTATAATGAGAGAAAAGTATGAAACACTATCTGTAACCGTTTTGCGTGATTTGGCAAAATCTCGTGGAATAAAGGGTTTAACAGGTTTAAAAAAAGAACAGATTATTGAAAAAATGCTTGAGGAAGATGAAAAAACAAAAGCAGAATTAAAAAAAGAAGAAAAGACTGAGGCAAAAGCTGAAGCAAAAAATTATAGAACTGAAATTAGTGATGAAGAAGAACTGTCTGCTGTAAAAGAGGATTTATCAAGTCTTGATAGCGGCATTACTGCAAATGGAGTTTTGGAAGTATTAGCAGATGGATATGGATTTATCCGTTCAGAAAATTATCTTCCAGGGGAAAATGATATTTACGTATCACCTTCACAGATTAGAAGGTTTAATTTAAAGACGGGAGATATTGTTAGTGGTAATACAAGGGTAAAAACTGAGAAGGAGAAATTCTCTGCATTATTATATGTAACAAGTGTAAATGGTTTTTCACCATCAGAAGCTCAGAGAAGAAAGAATTTTGAGGATTTGACTCCAATTTTCCCTAATCAGAGAATCAGACTTGAAAGACCAGGGGCAAGCGTTGCAATGCGTGTAGTAGATATGGTTTCGCCTATTGGTAAGGGACAAAGAGGTATGATTGTTGCGCCACCTAAGGCTGGTAAGACAACCCTCCTTAAGGAGATTGCAAAATCAATTACACACAATGATCCAAAGATGCATCTTATAATCCTTCTTATTGATGAAAGACCAGAAGAGGTTACTGATATTAAGGAGACAGTAGAAGGCGAAAATGTTGAGGTAATTTATTCAACATTTGATGAGACTCCGGAACATCACAAGAGAGTTTCTGAGATGGTTATCGAAAGAGCAAGAAGAATGGTTGAGCATGGTTCAGATGTTACTATTCTTTTAGATAGTATTACCCGTCTTGCAAGAGCCTATAACCTTACAGTTCCACCTAGTGGACGTACACTTTCCGGAGGTCTTGACCCGGCAGCACTTCATATGCCAAAGAGATTTTTCGGTGCAGCCCGTAATATGAGAGAAGGTGGAAGCCTTACAATTCTTGCAACAGCGCTTGTAGATACAGGAAGCAAGATGGATGATATGGTATTTGAGGAATTCAAGGGAACTGGTAATATGGAGCTTGTTCTTGACAGAAAGCTTTCTGAGAAGAGAGTATTCCCGGCTATTGATATAGTAAAATCCGGAACCAGAAGAGAAGATTTACTTCTTGATGCAGACGAGCTTCAGGCTGCAGAGACAATGAGAAAGGCTTTAAACGGAATGCGTGCAGATGAGGCTGTTGAAAACATTCTTAATATGTTTGCGCATACTAAGAATAATGCAGAGTTTATTAATACAGTAAGAAAAAATAGAATTTTATAAAATACTATTGCAATACCAGAAGTGGTATGCTACAATAATTAAGCTGTTTATCGGGATGTAAACGGACGCAACGTGTCACTCTTGCAGTAAGTATCATATGCGGATCGGGCATACGGGTATAAAGAGTGTAGCTAACAAATTAACGATAAGACATAGAAGAGGTGAAAATCATGAGAGAAGGAATCCATCCAGATTATTATCAGGCAACTGTTACTTGTAACTGTGGAAACACATTCGTTACAGGATCTACAAAACCAGAGATTCACGTAGAAATTTGTTCTAAGTGCCATCCATTCTATACTGGACAGCAGAAGGCTGCACAGGCTCGTGGACGTATTGAGCAGTTCAACAAGAAGTATGGTATGAAATAGAAACAATAGTTACTGACAAGGTTGAGGTTGCAAAAGACCTCAACCTTTTTTGTGAGGTTAAAAGATGAAATATTCGGGAATTGGCGGACAGGCTGTTATGGAAGGTGTCATGATGAAAAATGACAATAAATATGCCGTTGCAGTGAGAAAGCCAAATCATGAAATAGAGGTTAAAGTAAGTGACTATGTAGCAGAAAAAAGATTTAAAAAACTTAGAAATACTCCTATTATAAGAGGTGTGTTCAGTTTTATTGATTCTTTGTATCTTGGTATGAGTACACTTATGTATTCAGCTTCTTTTTTCGAAGAGGAAGAAGTAAGGCCTAGTCAGAAAGAGGGGCTTACAGACGAGGAAAAGATTAAGCTTAAGAAGAAAGAGGATAAAGAAGATAAGCTTATGATGGGAGGTACATTGGTATTCTCATTAGTTATAGCTTTGGGGCTTTTCTTTGCATTACCTTATTTTCTTTCTAATTTTTTTGAGAAAGTGATAGAATCACAGATTATAATAACCGCTATCGAGGGTGTGATTCGATTGGCTATTTTCATTATATATATTATGCTTATTTCACTTACTCCAGATATTAAGAGAACATTTATGTATCATGGTGCTGAGCATAAATGTATAAATTGTATTGAACATGGACTGGAGCTTAATGTTTCTAATGTTTTAAAAAGCTCGAAACAGCATAAACGTTGTGGTACAAGTTTTTTACTTATTGTAATGCTTATCAGTATTATATTTTTTATGTTTATTCAGGTAGATTCTAAAGTTTTAAGGCTGCTTATCAGATTGATTCTTATCCCCGTTATTGCAGGAGTATCGTATGAATTCATACGTTTAGCGGGAAGATATGATAACTGGCTTGTAAATTTGCTCAGCAAACCAGGTCTGCTTATGCAAAAGCTTACTACCAAAGAACCAGATAAGGATATGATAGAGGTTGCAATAGCATCAGTTGAAGCAGTGTTTGACTGGAAAAAATGGCAGAAAGAAGAAGGGATATAATGACATTTCGCAATGCGATGACGTGTGGGGAGAAAGTTCTTACATTGTCGAATGTAATAGATGCAAAGAATGATGCATGGCTTTTGCTTGCATATGCCTGCAAAATAGACAGAACTTTTTTTTATATGCACATGGATGAAGAACTTTCTGATGAACAGAAAGAGGAATACATGTCTGTGATAAAGAAGAGGGCTGAGCATGTTCCACTACAGTATATTACAGGCGAGCAGGAATTTATGGGGCTTGTATTTAAGGTTAATGGCAATGTGTTAATTCCAAGACAGGATACAGAGACTCTTGTTGAGGAAACGCTTAAGAGATGCGAGCCGGGAATGAAAGTTCTTGATATGTGTACTGGCTCAGGCTGCATTCTTATTAGTATAATGAAGAATGTAAGCGATATTGAAGGTGTTGGTACGGATGTTTCAAAACAGGCACTTATTGTTGCAAAGGAAAATGCCAAGCTTAATAAAGTAAATGCGGTATTTGAAAAAAGCAATTTATTTGATAAAATAAATGAGAAGTTTGATATTATAGTATCAAATCCACCTTATATCAGAAGTGAAGAAATTCCCAAGTTGATGCCGGAGGTTTGTGATTTTGAACCAATTGAAGCTCTTGACGGTATGGAAGATGGTTTGTTTTTTTATAGAAAAATAGTAAAAGAAAGTACAGATTATCTTAATGAAGGCGGATATTTACTTTTTGAAATA
This sequence comes from Agathobacter sp., assembly GCA_036308285.1. Lineage (GTDB taxonomy): Bacteria > Bacillota > Clostridia > Lachnospirales > Lachnospiraceae > Roseburia. The sequence continues at coordinate 8,847 of JAXJVZ010000031.1, forward strand.
GGTTATGATCAGGGAGAGGATGTTTCTTCCATGATGACTTTTGCTGGATACAAAGATGTCAAGGTTATTAAGGACCTTGCTGGGAATGATAGAGTTGTATTAGGAATGAGGTAAAGATATGTTTGATAAGTTAGAAGATTTATTAAATCATTATGAAGAACTTATGAATACACTTAGTGAGCCTGACGTGGCTAATGATCCTAAGCGTTTTCAGAAGCTTATGAAGGAGCAGAGTGACCTTGCACCGATAGTTGAGGCTTACAAGGAGTACAAGCAGTCTAAGCAGAATATTGAGGATTCTCTTGCTATGTTAGATGAGGAGTCTGATGAGGAAATGAGAGCACTTGCCAAGGAAGAGCTTAACGATTCTAAGGCAAGAGTTGAAGAATTAGAAGATAAACTTAAGATTTTACTTCTTCCAAAGGACCCTAATGATGATAAAAACGTTATCGTTGAAATTCGTGCTGGTGCGGGTGGAGAAGAAGCTGCCCTTTTTGCAGCAGAGATTTACCGTATGTATGTACATTATGCTGAGAGCCGTCGTTGGAAGGTTGAGACTCTTGAAGCTGACGAGACTGGAATTGGTGGAATGAAGTCAGTTGATTTTATGGTTTCAGGACAGGGAGCATATTCTGTGCTTAAGTATGAGTCAGGAGTGCATCGTGTACAGAGAGTCCCGGAGACTGAATCACAGGGTAGAATCCAGACTTCAACATGTTCAGTTGCAGTAATGCCAGAAGCAGAGGATGTAGAGGTTTCAATTGACGATAAAGATATTCGAATCGACGTAATGCGTGCGTCTGGTAATGGTGGACAGTGTGTCAACACAACTGATTCGGCTGTACGTCTTACACATTATCCTACTGGAATTGTAATTTACAGCCAGACAGAGAAGTCACAGATTCAGAATAAAGAGAAGGCGTTTGCACTTCTTCGTACAAAACTTTACGATTTGGAGTTGCAGAAGAAACAGGATGCAGAGTCTGAATTAAGACGTAGCCAGATTGGTACAGGTGACCGCTCTGAGAAGATTCGTACTTACAACTTCCCACAGGGACGTGTAACAGATCATAGAATCAATCTTACTTTATACAAGCTTGATAAGATTATGAATGGAGACATCCAGGAAATTTTAGATGCCTGTATCGCAGCTGACCAGGCAAAAAAGCTTGCAAATATGGATGAAGAATAATTTTTACCCGGGAAGAAAATTCCCGGGTGTTTTTTGAAGAAAGAACTAGTACTTTTTTATCATGAATGATATAATGTATATGACTATTGGTAAAGATGGAGTAGATATGGCAAAAAAATATTATGCTGTAAAAAAGGGAAGAACTCCAGGTATATATATGACCTGGGATGATTGCAGGAAGATGGTTGATGGTTTTCCTGATGCCAAATATAAGAGCTTCAAAACTTTAGAAGAAGCTAAAGAATTTATTGATTCAGGAATAGACAATAAAATTGATTTGATAAATGATAATACTGACCAGGTAAATAAATCTGAAAATATTTATGAGATGGATAATCCGTATGCATTTGTAGATGGATCGTTTAACGCTGTCACAGGTGTTTATGGGTATGGTGGATTTCTGGTAAATAAAGATAGCAGATACAAGATACAGGGCTCTGGAAATGATGAAGAGATGAGTTCAATGAGGAATGTGGCCGGAGAGATTTTGGGGTGCATGGCTGCTGTTAAGAAAGCAATTGAACTTGGACTTACTGAAGTGACAGTATTCTATGACTACATGGGAATCGAAATGTGGGCCACAGGACAATGGAAGAGGAACAAATCTGGAACAATAAGCTATTACGATTATATGCAATCAGTTCAGGATGTTATTAAAGTTAATTTTGTTAAAGTAAAAGGCCATTCAGGGGTTGAAGGTAATGAAGAGGCAGATCGTTTGGCAAAAGAAGCGGCTGGTATTTAAATAATAATGAAATTATTGAGGGATGAATTATGATAAGATTGGATTATTCTGGGATTTATGCTGTTTTTGCGGCAATAATGATATTGTTCATGGGTTATATTGGCAAAGTAAGGGATAAGAAGACCAGACATCTGAGTAATCAGCTTATACTTATTCTGATAATGAATGTTGTATTCTTTTTGAGCTTTATTATTAGATATTTTGAATATTTTGTTATAAGTCATTGTGTGATATTAGTTTTAGAGGTGTGGAGTTTATATCTGCTATTGCAATATGCATGTATTTATACGGGCACACACAAATATGATTTGAAAAATTTCAGAATTGTTTTTATAGTTATTGGTATTCTTGATTCAATAATGCTTGGAGTTAATGCATTTACAGAACTGTTTTTTGGATTTGAGAAGACTATTATGCCAAATGGAGATATGTATATGAGGCCGGATGTAAATGGCTGGTATTGGGCTCATATGTTATTCTGCATTTTATTAGAGATTGCATTAGTACTTGTAATGCTGAAACGATCACGTGAGATATCTGTTTTCTATATGAAGAGATATGTTACTGTCGGTTTAACCTATGCTATTGGATTTATTGTATGCCTTCTGATTAGAATCGTAGGAAAGCACTACAATTATCCGGTCGTATTATTCTTATCACTTGGTGAAATAATGATTTTCATGATGTTCTATTATCTGCCAATATGGAGAACGAACATGATGAAAGGATTTATAATAGAGAATGTTACAGTTCCTCTTCTTATGTTTAACTGTGACGATGAACTTCAGGTTATCAATCAGCCGGGGCAGGAGCTTACAGAGGCTGTACTTGGAATGAAGTTAGAAGATTTTGTACAGAATAATGATTTGAAATATATTCTTACTCCTGAGCGACGTCAGGCGGGTAAAACAAAAGAGTTTACGCTTACAGAGATGAATAGCAGAGGCGCGTATCTTATTCATGGACAGGAGCTTTGGAATGGAAAGAGTTTTATTGGAACGCTTCTTGCCTATGATGATATGTCAAACCAGGAGATGCTTAAGGATGAAGTAACATTCCATGCAACAAGGGATAGTCTTACAGGTCTTTGGAACAGAGAATATTTTTCGGAGCGTGCAAAAGAAATTATTAAGGAGAATCCGAATAAGGAGTTCCTTCTTCTTATGTCAGATATTCATCAGTTTAAGATGTTTAATGATATTCTTGGTAAGAAAATGGGAGATGATTTGCTTATTACAATGGCAAATGGGTTCATGACTAAGAAGAAGAAAAACTGGATTCTTTCAAGATATGCAGGTGATAGATTTGCAATGCTTATCCCGGCTGAGGATTATGAGGAGAAAGAGTTTCTTGAATTTTGTAAGGGCATAATCGAAGAAAGGGACTATGCACTTACAGTTCATTTTGCATTTGGAATATACAACATTGTTGACAGAACACTTTCTGTTGAGGAGATGTGTGACAGGGCAACAATGGCTGTTGAAACAATTAGAGAGAATCATAAGCAGGTTATTGCTTATTATGATGAAGAGATTAGAAAGAAGCATCTTCATGCGGCAATGAATGTGTCAGAGCTTGGTAAGGCTCTTAAGAATGATGAGTTTCAGCTTTATCTTCAGCCACAGATTGATACATTTTCTAACAAGATTATTGGTGGAGAGGCTCTTGTCAGATGGTTCAGTCCAAAGAAGGGAATGATTCCGCCATCTGAGTTTATTCAGGCTTTTGAAGATAACGGAATGATTGCGGACCTTGATTGTTTTGTTTGGGAGCTTGCATGTAAGCAGCTTAAGAAATGGGAAGAGCAGGGCTTTGGTGACAGGACAATTTCTGTAAATATTTCTGCAAAGGATTTCTATCTGGCTGATGTATATAAGAGCATTACAGGATTGGTTAATAAATATAATCTTAATCCAAGACGATTAAAGTTAGAGATTACAGAGACTGCATTTGTTTTAAATGTTAAGGAACAGATGAACCTTGTTGAGAGATTACAGGCTGCAGGCTTTATTGTAGAAATTGATGATTTTGGAAGTGGATATTCATCACTTAACAGTTTAAAAGATATCAGGGCAGATGTGTTGAAACTGGATATGAAGTTCTTTGAAAAATGCAGTGATCCTGAAAGAGCTGAAAAAATTATTGAAAGTTCTGTCGATTTGGCGCATAATTTAAAAATGCCGGTAATAGCAGAAGGAGTTGAAGAACTAGAGCAGGTTGAGATGCTTAAGCGTATTGGCTGCCGTGTGATTCAGGGATATTACTTCTCAAAACCTCTTCCAATTCCTGAATATGAAGAATTTTGCAAAGGGTATGAGAATGAAGATATTCATGATATTATCGATGAACTTAAAAGATGCTAGTTAGGAGTTTGTGATGAGTGTATTTAATGTAGAATTAAAAAAAGTAGTGGATGATACATATGATATTGAAATAGGTTATGGGCTTATGGACAAGCTTGCGGAGGATATAGGCCGTGGTCTTGTTGGAAAGGTTAAAAAAATTGCTGTAATTACAGATAGTATTGTACAGGATTTATATGCCAAGCCAATATGTGAGAAGCTTAACAAGAACGGATATAACGTTGATATGTTTGTTTTTCCGGCAGGAGAGAAGAGTAAGACCAGAGAGACAAAGGCTAAACTTGAGGATGCAATGCTTGATAAGGGATATAGAAGAGATTGCTGTATTATTGCTGTTGGTGGCGGTGTGGTTACAGATCTGGCTGGTTTTCTTGCAGGAACTTTTGCAAGAGGTGTTCCTTTTATAAATTATGCAACTACATTACTTGCAGCAGCAGATGCTTCTGTTGGTGGCAAGACTGCGGTAGATACTCCACTTGCTACTAATCTTATTGGCTTATTTAATCAGCCCAAAAAGGTATATATAGATATTGCCACATGGGCAACTCTTCCAAAGAGACAGGTTGCAAGCGGTTTGGCTGAGACAATAAAGCATGCATGCCTTGCTAATTATGAAATGTTTGAATTTATTGAGGAAAATCTTGAGGATATCAAATCTTTCCAGAAATTTGCATGCGAATATATTGCAGAGAATAACTGCAGAATCAAATATGATGTTGTTATGAAGGATGAAAGAGAGAGTGGTCTTAGAGAAATTCTTAATTTAGGACATACTGTTGGAAGAGCAATTGAGACGGTAAGTGATTATCAGTTGCTTCACGGAGAGGCTCTTTCTATTGGAATGACAGCCCAGGTATTGCTTTCAGCCAGACTTGGATATATGTCAGAGGAACAGGCACAGAGAGTGGTTGATTTGTATGCGAAAGCAGGTCTTCCAACTTCAATTCCAGAGTATATAGACAGAGAAGTGCTTGTGAAGAAACTATATACGGATAAGAAGGTCAGGGATGGAAAACTCAGGTTCGTATTACAAAAGGGTATAGGAGATGTAGTCGAATTTACTCCTGGAGTGTTTGCAAAAGCAATAGATGAAGATCTTGCAAGAGATATCATTATGGAGCTTTAAGCTACATAATGATAATCCCCTTTGTAAACTCGTTGTAATTAGAAGAAGCCGGGAATGTGAGGCTTCTGTAAAGATCAGATGCGAAGATATCTTTTTCAAAAAGATAAGCCGCATCTGAAGAAAGAATATCTGAAGCGTCAGCTACCTTGGTAATTATAGGTGCTGATGCTTTTTCTTTTATTTCATGAAGCAGTTCTGAAGCATTTTTTTTAAAACCAAGAATTCTTATATATGGTGCATAAAAGCTGTTGCGCAAAAGTGTATAATCATTTTGCTTTATCTCAAGGAGAATATGAACTAAAACGCGCCGTATTCTTGATAGTGTAAGGTTTCTGCTTTTTAAAATGGTACAGAATTGCTGGTAATTTTCATATCTGTACAGATTGTTGGATATTTTGTGTGAGAGCTCAGGAGTGCAGTCGGCAAAAGTCTCATAGCCAGTATTTTTGTATAACAGTAATTTATAATAAAGTGAACTGGATAAACTGTCAGGAAATACAAGCTTATTAATATTGTCTAACAGCAACCTGGATGTTGAGTCCGGGCATATTTTTTTCAGCTTCTCTGAAAAATTACTATCTGCCTGCCTGATGTTAATAAGCTGTCTTATTCCGGTAGCAGAAGCAAATTCGGATTCGATTTTCTCATCGTTATATCCGCTTCCGACACGAAGTATAGGATGCCCCTGCATAGTGTGTCCGTTCGTAGAAGGTAAAGCTATGTGCATAGCCCTTTCGTATTCAAGTGCCAGAATATTGTTTGGGAGTGACAAAAAATCTTTTAAAGAAGCAGTGTCAAACCCATATTCATCAGAAAGAAATTGCCTTAATGCGTATTCTCTCGCGGCAGGATAGGATAATCCTTCTTTGACCTGGCATGATATTTCGGTCTGCATTTTATTGAAAAAATTATTATCGGCCATTAATGCTACAATTTTTTTGAATAATTCGTGGTTTTTATTTTCAACTCCATAGCATAAGAAATCTACAACGCCTGTGCTGTTTAATATTCCAACACCAGTTCTGGCAAAATATTCAGCGGAAGAACATGCTCCTGCAGTCGGAAGCTCAATTATCAGATCTGCACCGCCTGAAAGAGCCATTTGTGTTCGGTTATATTTATCTATAATGGCAGGCTCGCCTCGCTGCATGAAATTTCCACTTATGGCAGTGATGATATAGTCTGCATCTGTATCCTGTCTTATCTTATCTAATTGGTATTTATGTCCGTTGTGAAAAGGATTATATTCTGCAATGACTCCTGCAACTTTCATATTGTCCTCCATAATATACAAAAACTATGTTAATCATATCATATTTACCCCTTGTTTGATAAAAAAAATGAGTTTATAATAAAGTTAATGTGAAAAATTTTTTGGAGGAAAAAAGAATGAATGTATTAGTAATCAATTGTGGAAGTTCATCTCTTAAGTATCAGCTTATCGATTCAGAAACAGAGTCAGTACTTGCAAAGGGAATCTGTGAGAGAATTGGAATAGACGGAAGACTGGTATACCAGAAGGCCGGCCTTGATAAAGAGACTACACAGGCTGACATGCCAACTCATAAGCAGGCTATTCAGATGGTACTTGATGCAATTGTAAATGAGAAGACAGGAGCGCTTAAGTCATTATCAGAGATTGGAGCAGTTGGGCATCGTCTTGTTCATGGTGGGGAGCATTTTGCAGCATCTACAATAATTACAGATGAGGTGCTTAAGGCAGTAGAGGAATGTAGTGATCTTGCACCACTTCACAATCCTGCAAATATTATCGGTGTTAATGCATGTAAGGAGCTTATGCCAGATACTCCAATGGTAGGTGTATTTGATACAGCCTTCCATCAGACTATGCCAAGAAAGGCTTACTTATATGGTCTTCCAATTGAGTATTATGATAAATATAAGATTAGAAGATACGGTTTCCATGGTACAAGCCATAGCTTTGTATCAAAGAGAACAGCTGAGTTTGCCGGATTAGATTACAATAACTCTAAGATTATTGTTGCCCACCTTGGTAATGGAGCTTCAATAAGTGCTGTGCTCAATGGAGAGTGTGTGGATACATCAATGGGACTTACACCACTTGAGGGACTTGTAATGGGAACTCGTTGTGGAGATCTTGATCCTTCAATTATCGAGTTTATTGCAAATAAAGAGAATCTTTCAATCTCAGAGGTTCTTACTATTCTCAATAAGAAATCCGGTGTTCAGGGAATGTCTAAGGTATCAAGTGATTTCAGAGACCTTGAGGCAGCATATAATGAAGGAAATGAGCTTGCTATCGATGCAGTAGAAGTATTCTCATACAGAGTTGCAAAGTATATTGGTTCATATGTTGCAGCTATGAACGGCGTAGATGCTATTGCCTTTACAGCAGGAATCGGAGAGAATACACAGTTTGTAAGAGAGAAAATTGTTGCATACCTCGGATATCTTGGAATTACTCTTGATAAGGAAGTTAACCAGGCAACACGCTGGGGTGTTGAGGGATATATCTCAACTCCTGACTCAAAGGTTAAGGTATGTGTAATCCCTACAGACGAGGAGCTTGCAATTTGTAGAGATACTGTTGCACTTGTTAAGGGAGAATAGTATTTTTTGTAAATTATTTGTTGACAAACAACTATATACTGTATATAATTGGTTAGGTGTGAATAGGAGAATACTATGATTATTGACGTTTCAACTATTGTTAAATCAGTTAATATGGTTAAGACAGAGACTGTTGAGTTAGCACTTGATAGTTTTGAGTCTAAGCTAGGTACTTTTGCTATTCTAAGAAAGTCACCTGTGACACTTGAGATTTCCAATCAGGAAAGCAAGCGGCTGCTAATCAGCGGAACTGTGGATATTGAAGTGGCAATACCATGTGACAGATGTTTGGAAGATGTTCCAACAAATATCCATTTTGATATCGATAAGACACTTACTATTGGTGAGAATATTGTCGATGAAGAGATGGAAGAGACAGACTACCTGATTGGGTTTGAACTGGATGTAGAGAAATTAGTCTACGCCGAGATTTTGGTGAACTGGCCGATGAAAGTTCTGTGCAAGGACGACTGTGAAGGAATTTGCAGAGTCTGCGGGATGAACTTGAATAAGGGCACCTGCAATTGCGAACGTTCAGAACTAGATCCAAGAATGGCAGCAATCCAAGATATATTTAACAAGTTTAAGGAGGTGTAAACAAATGTCAATTTGTCCAAAGAATAAATCTTCTAAGGGAAGAAGAGATAAGAG
>JAXJVZ010000032.1:0-2730 GCA_036308285.1 Agathobacter sp.
GCTTCAGACATTGTGCGAATTTAGTTCCGCTAAGTTGTGTCCGAGCGAAAGCGCGTCTACAATCGGATATGTAACACCACCGCCTTATCCATCCGCTTACGACATGCACTGAGCCAGCTATCGTCAAGCACCGAGCCATCACATCAGCCAGCACCGAGCCATCACATCAGCCAGCACCGAGCCATCAACAACAAAAAAGCTTAGCCAAAGCTAAGCCTTTTTGTTGTTGATGTATTATGTTACTAAGGGGATTAGATTTTGCTACCCTTAGGGGATAGCCGAAGCTTATTCTACATCCTGAAGTGCTGCGATTCCTTCCTCGCCAGTTCTAACCTTTACAACCTGAGCCACATCGTAAACGAAGATCTTACCATCTCCAATATGACCTGTGTAAAGAGTTCTCTTAGCAGTCTCTACTACGTCTGCTACAGGAATCTTACCAACGATTACCTCAACCTTAATCTTAGGAAGTAATGTTGCATCAAGTTCAGCACCACGATATTTCTCTCCTGAACCCTTCTGGATTCCGCAACCCATTACCTGAGTTACTGTCATACCTGTTACACCTAACTCGTTTAATGCTCTACGAAGCTTGTCGTAACGAGAAAGCTTTGCAACGATAACAACCTTGTGAAGTCCGCTTGATACTGGAGCAAATGATGCATTTTCAACTGGAACTGTTGTATCCACAACCGGAACCGCAGCGTCCTTCTGTACCTGAGATGCTGAAGCATATTCCTCAACACCAAGATCTGTATTCTCGTTAACATCCATGATGTCACCAGAGACATCCATAATGGCAAATCCGGCATATGCTGATGGAAGTCCATGCTCTGTTGCATCAAGACCTGTAATTTCTTCTTCTTCTGATACTCTAAGTCCTAAAACTGCCTTAATTGCAAGGAAAGTAATTGTAATTGTTACTGCTGCCCATGCTGTTACTGTAACAACACCAATAAGCTGAATTCCAAGAAGTTTAAATCCACCGCCGTAGAAAAGACCTAACATAGTCTCTCCATTAGCATCAGCGATACCGTATCCTGGAGCTGTCTTTGTTGCAAAAAGACCAACTGCGATAGTTCCCCAGATACCATTTAACATATGTACTGCAACTGCACCAACCGGATCGTCGATGTGAAGCTTATAATCAAGGAACCAAACTCCGAAACAAACTAATAAACCTGCAACTGCACCTATGATAATTGCTCCTGCTGCATCTGTAACATCGCAAGGTGCTGTGATAGCTACAAGACCTGCAAGTGAAGCGTTAAGACACATTGAAACATCAGGCTTACCATATTTAACCCATGTAAAAATAAGACAAACAACTGTTGCAACACCAGGTGCCATTGTTGTTGTAAGGAATACTGAACCAAGCTGTTCTACTGATGTACAGGCAGCACCGTTAAATCCATACCAGCCAAACCACAGGATGAAGCATCCTAATGCACCAATTGTAATATTGTGTCCAGGAATAGCATTAACCTTTGTAATCTTTCCTGATTTATCCTTTGTAAACTTTCCAATTCTAGGTCCTAAAATCTTAGCACCGATGATAGCACAAACACCACCTACTAAGTGAATTGCACATGAACCAGCAAAATCATGGAATCCCATCTGTGCAAGCCAGCCACCGCCCCAGATCCAATGAGCCTCGATTGGATAGATGAGTCCTGAAATAATTGCTGAATATACACAGTATGAAATAAACTTTGTTCTCTCTGCCATTGCACCAGAAACAATAGTTGCTGTTGTAGCACAGAATACTAAGTTAAATACGAAATTCGACCAGTCAAAGTTTGCATAATTTGTAAATACGTCAAATCCTGGTTTTCCAATAAATCCAAGTAAATCTTCACCTAATAAAAGTGAAAATCCAATTGTAATAAATGTAACAGTACCAATACAGAAGTCCATAAGGTTCTTCATAAGAATGTTACCTGTATTCTTTGCTCTGGTAAATCCTGCCTCAACCATTGCAAATCCTGCCTGCATCCAGAATACTAATGCGGCTCCGATAAGGAACCAGACTCCAAATACTACTCCGTTAATTTCTTCCATAATCTCTTCCTCCTAACCTATAGTCCCTTTTAGAAACTAAATTTCGAAATTAGATTTAAAAAAAGAGACATTTCCCTTGTATTTCCACAGCTTCGTGGTTCAAAGAAAATGTCTCTATTATTTTATATTCTTGAAAATTCTACTAATATAATTGTATATCTATGTATCAGTTCTCAATACCATTATATATCAAAATATCATATTTCAACACATCATATTTCAACGCATTACATTTCGATATTATAATATCAATATATTATACCTCGAAGATTAAGTCGCCATAGCTTGGCATTGGCCACATCTCCTTGTCAACAAGCATCTCAAGCTCATCAACAGGTGCTCTCAGGGCATCCATAGCAGCCTTAACTACATCTTTATAATATACAGCCTGCTCTCTTCCTTCTTCCATAGTTCCACCCTGCTCTGTTACTTCCTGTAATTTTGAAAGTGCAACCTTAGTATATGAAAGCTTAGCAGATACTTCTGTAAGAATCTCTGTCTGAACAGATACATCAGAATCCGGACAAGCAGCCTTAACTGAGTTAAGTGAATTAGCAAGTACAGTTGTGTACTTAACTACTGCTGGAATAATCTGCTTTCCTGCAATGTCAATCATAGCCTTAGCTTCGATGTTAATTGTCTTTGCATATGTCTCGTACTCAATCTCAA
>JAXJVZ010000033.1:0-17491 GCA_036308285.1 Agathobacter sp.
AAAATGCCTACTGCACCACAATAGTGCAATCTATACTATACTACAAATTTTATTTTTATGCAAGGGAATTTTTTACATTAATTAGACAATTCAAATTTTAAAAATTAATAGATATGAAATTAAAAATATATAATTATATGATAAAAAATTAACTTCAAAAATATCTTTGTTAAAACACAAAAAACCGGAGATGGATTTCATCTCCGGTAAATAAGACTCGTTTAAGAAAAATTACTTAAGAGTAACCTTTGCTCCCTCAGCCTCAAGCTTAGCCTTAGCATCCTCAGCGATTGCCTTGTCAGCCTGCTCCTTGATAACCTTTGGTGCTCCATCAACGGCTTCCTTAGCTTCCTTAAGTCCAAGACCTGTAAGCTCACGAACAACCTTGATAACCTTAACCTTGTTTGGTCCAACTTCTGTTAACTCGATGTCGAACTCTGTCTTCTCCTCAGCTGCTCCAGCTGCATCTCCACCTGCTGCTGCTACTACAACACCTGCTGCTGCAGAAACACCAAACTCTTCTTCACATGCCTTTACAAGGTCATTTAACTCTAATACGCTTAACTCTTTGATAGCATCAATAAACTCTGCTGTTGTTAACTTTGCCATTATATTTTCCTCCATTAATTTTAATAAATTGAAATTCTCTAAAAATTATTCAGCCTCTGTTGCTGGAGCTTCCTCTGCTGGAGCCTCCTCAGCTGCTGGTGCAGCTTCTACTGCTGCATCTGATGCGCCACCGTTCTCTGCGATCTGATTAAGAACACGAGCAAGATTTGTGATAGGTGACTGTAAGCTTCCAAGTAATTTTGAAAGGAGCTCTTCTCTGCTTGGTACAGAAGCGATTGCCTTCATTCCCTCTGCATCGTAGTATGTTCCTTCAACTACTCCGGCTTTAATCTCTAACTTTGGAGCTGTCTTAGCGAATTTAGCTAAGATTCTTGCTGGTGCTGTAGCATCATCTGCTGATACTGCAAATGCGCTTGGTCCCTCAAGAACATCTCTTAGGCTCTCAAAATCTGTTCCTTCAACTGCACGGCTTACTAAAGTATTCTTGTATACCTTGTAAGTAACGCCAGCCTCTCTTAACTGCTTACGTAACTGAGTATCCTCTGCAACTGTAAGTCCACGGTAATCAACTACTACAACTGATGCTGCGTCCTTAATTGTTGCTGAAATCTCTTCTACGATTGGCTGCTTAAGTTCTACTTTTGCCACGATATATTACCTCCTTATAGATTTTCGCATATAGACGTGAGGTATTATAAAAAAACCTCTCTGCCAACGACAGAGAGGTAATAATCAATCTAAAGATGTTTCCATCCTAAAATCCCCTCGGTAGGTCTTACTGGTTACGCCTCATAGGCACCTACTGTCTTCGGCAATATGCTTTGCTATTATATCAAACTATTTTTCGGTTGTCAATGACTTTCCGAACTTTTTTGCTTGGTCGTTTGATAGGTCTTGTGCTTAGATCTTTTTGTTATTTTTCCTGCGATGAGGATGCACATTATTGCACATCCCCACTGCCCATAAATAGCTACGCTATTACTGAGTAATCTTAACTGTGTTTAACTTAACACCAGGTCCCATTGTAGAAGTGATTACTGCACTCTTAATGTACTGACCCTTTAAGCTAGCAGGCTTAGCTTTATTTATTGCACCCATAAGAGCCTGGAAGTTGTCGTTTAACTGCTCGTCTGTGAAAGATGCTTTTCCAACTGGCACGTGAATAATGTTTGTCTTATCCAATCTGTACTCAATCTTACCAGCCTTGATATCTGCGATTGCCTTAGCAACATCCATAGTAACTGTTCCAGCCTTTGGGTTTGGCATTAAGCCCTTTGGTCCAAGTACACGTCCTAAACGACCAACAACACCCATCATGTCAGGTGTAGCAACTACAACGTCGAAATCTAACCATCCTTCGTTCTGGATCTTTGGAATTAACTCCTCGCCTCCAACGAAGTCAGCTCCTGCTGCCTGTGCCTCATCTAACTTAGCTCCCTTAGCGAAAACTAAAACCTTAACAGTCTTTCCTGTTCCGTGTGGTAATACTACTGCACCACGAATCTGCTGCTCTGCATGACGACCATCGCAACCTGTTCTAAGATGAAGTTCGATTGTCTCATCAAATTTAGCTGTTGCATTCTTCTTTACGATTGAGATTGCCTCTTCAACATCGTATAAATTCTGCTTATCGAATGCTTTTACAGCCTCCTGATATTTCTTTCCTCTTTTCATGAAAATAACCTCCTGGTGGTTTTATCGGGAGAGGTCCCTCCCACTATTTGTTTCTAATAATTCCTAGAATTAATCAACTACTTCAACGCCCATTGATCTAGCTGTTCCAGCGATCATGCTCATAGCTGCCTCTAATGAAGCTGCGTTTAAGTCTGGCATCTTCTGCTCAGCGATTTCCTGAACCTGAGCCTTTGTAATCTTTGCAACCTTAGTCTTGTTAGGAACTCCTGAACCAGACTGAATGTTACAAGCTTTCTTGATTAATACTGGAGCAGGTGGTGTCTTAGTAATAAAACTAAAACTTCTATCTGCATATACAGTAATAACTACAGGGATAACTGTATCTCCCATATCTGCTGTCTTTGCATTGAACTGCTTTGTAAACTCTACGATGTTTACTCCGTGCTGACCAAGTGCAGGTCCAACTGGAGGAGCAGGTGTTGCCTTTCCAGCAGGGATCTGTAATTTAATATATCCTTCTACTTTCTTTGCCATTTGGAATTGCCTCCTTAATTTGTTTTCTTAACATCTGCGAAACTTACTTCTACCGGTGTCTCGCGACCGAACAGCTCTACATTGATTGTAACTGTCTGTTTGCTGTGGTTCATTGCTGTAATAACTCCAGTTGTATCTTTCCATACACCACCCATTACTACAATGAGATCTCCTTCTTCGAAATCTACAACCACATTCTCGGCCTTAATACCTAAAGGTCTCATCTCGGCCTCTGTTAGTGGTACCGGCTTGCTTCCCGGACCAACGAATCCGGTAACGCCTCTGGTATTTCTTACAACATACCATGTGTCGTCATTCATAATCATATGAATAAGTACATAGCCCGGAAACATTTTCTTGGAAACCTGTTTACGAACTCCGTTCTTAACCTCAGTAACGTCCTCCATTGGAACACGAACCTCTAAAATCTGGTCCTCAAGATGTCTGTTCTCGATTGTTTTGTCAATATTAGCTTTGACCTTGTTTTCATAACCTGAATAGGTATGAACTACATACCAGTTTGCCTCTGCCATAACTCATTGCCTCCATTAAAACTTAAACCCAATAAGGAAATTCACACCGTACTGGATTACCCAGTCTATAAGTGCGATTAAAAGACCGGTAACAACAGATACTGCTACCACCGCTATAGTCTGTCTAACTACCGATTTCTGCTCTGGCCAGATAATTTTATTAAACTCTGCCTTAAGACCAGTAAACCAGCTTTTCTTTGGAGTCTTTTCGACTTTTTCTGTTTTTGTCATTTCAATACTCCTCACTCGAATCCTAGACTATTTTGTTTCCTTGTGCATTGTATGTGTTCTACAGAATCTACAATACTTCTTGGTTTCCATTCTGTCCGGATGAGTTTTCTTGTCCTTTGTCATGTTGTAATTACGACGCTGACACTCTGTGCATGCTAATGTGATTTTTGTACGCACGACTTCCACCTCCGTTTTAATTCTTTGTTTAGTCTCTACCTTAAAAAAGGCATAAAAAAAAGACCTATGTCCAAGCGAATTTAATATATCACAGGTTTTTTGTTATCGTCAATACCTTTTTATAAAATTGTTCATTATTATTTTTCATACACTAAATGTTGTATCTTTTTAAAATAAGGCCTTTATCTAGTTGTTGAAACTCGATTTAACCCATTGTATAATAAATATGTATAAATGGATTTACTTTACCCCTGTGCAGTCTGCACTTATTTCATGGAAGAAAGGAGGGGGCTTGTATGGCAAAAGTCAGTAATAGCGCCTATGAGTATTATATGGCAAATTATGCGAATAACGAAGTCTCGCGCTATGATTCCCACAAGAAAAGTGATTTACGCAAAATTTACAATAGAATAGTAAAAACCAACAAGGAATCCCCTCTGTATAAGATTTCTAATATTGAAGATGCAAAGAAATTTGCCATTGATATTAAAGAAGGGGCTAAAAATATTCAAAATGTTGTTGCATCTCTTTCTGATAATTATGGTTCGTTCAACGATTCATTCCAGAAAAAGGTTGCTGAATCTTCAGACGACAGCAAGGTTGCGGTTAAATATGTAGGTGATGGTCTGGAAGAAAATACAACTGATAGATTTGATATATTTGTAAATAAGCTTGCTTCACCGCAGATTAACACTGGTAATTATCTAAAGAATGATGGTGTTTCTTTTTTACCTGGTACATATTCTTTTGACTTGAGCACCAATACATCCGCATACGAATTCCAGTACACTGTAAATCTTGGTGAAACCAACAAAGATATTATTAATAAGCTTGCAAACCTTGTTAATAACTCAAGCCTTGGAATTGATGCTTCTATTCTGGAAGACGGTAATGGTTCAAGTGCATTATCTCTTAAATCTCATCAGACAGGATTAAGCGATACTGAATCTTACCTTTTTTCTATTACTCCTTCGCCGCAAAGCAACTCACAGGAAGCGATGAGTATTCTGGGTATTGATAAGGTTACACAGGAGGCTTCTAACTCTGACTTCTTATTAAATGGTATTGAACACTCTTCATTATCGAATACTTTTACTATTAATAATGCTTTTGAGTTAAAGCTAAAGGATATTAATACAGATGAGGCAACTTCAATTGGTTTCAAAGCTAACACTGATGCAATCGCAGATAATGTTCGTTCTCTTGTGGATGTTTACAATAATATTTTAACCTCTGCCAAAAGTTACAGCCAGAGTATCGCGAGCGCAGGCAATAAATTCTACAATGATATGAGTTCTGTTTCACTGACTCACCGCGCATCACTTACCTCTATTGGCTTAACTGTAGATGAGGATGGTTCAATCAGTATAGATAAAGAAATCCTTTCACAGGCTCTTTCTCCTGATAATGCAGAAGAAACTTTTAATACACTTTCCGAATTTAAGAATGCTATCGGTGAAAAAGCAGACAATGTTGCCATTAATCCTATGAATTATGTCAATAAAGTAGTTGTTGCATATAAAAACCCAGGCAAAAACTTTAACACTCCTTATATTTCTTCAATTTATTCAGGAATGATGTTAGATAAGTTCTTATAAAAAAGGTGCACGTTCATAACAAACGTACACCTTTTTTATGTCTATTTATGTATTTCTAAATCTAATTAGCAAACACCCTGTGCAAGCATTGCATCTACTACCTTCTCAAATCCGGCAATATTTGCTCCTGCAACATAGTCATCATTTCCGCCAACTGTCATGTTGTATCTCTTAGCTGCGTCTGAAATGTTAGCGTAAATTGTCTCCATGATTCCCTTAAGCTTTCCGTCAACCTCTTCGAATGACCATGAAAGTCTCTCTGAGTTCTGGCTCATCTCAAGTGCTGATGTTGCAACACCGCCTGCGTTTGCTGCCTTTCCACCAACGAAGAGAACACCATTCTCCTGAAGGTACTTTGTAGCCTCAAGTGTTGTAGGCATGTTAGCTCCCTCTGTTACAGAGATAACTCCGTTAGCAACGAGCATCTTAGCATCTTCAAGGTCTAACTCATTCTGTGTAGCACATGGAAGAGCAAGATCTACCTTGTACTGCCATACACCGTGCTCACCATTCTTCTTCTCATGGTACTCAGCTGATGGTCTGGCTGCAGCGTACTCTGTAAGACGTGCACGCTTAACTTCTTTAACCTCTTTAAGAAGCTCTACATCGATTCCTTCTGGATCATAAATCCATCCTGTTGAATCAGAACATGTAACAACCTTTGCTCCTAACTGATGAGCTTTCTCGATAGCGTAGATAGCTACGTTTCCTGAACCAGAAACTGCTGCTGTCTTTCCAGCGATATCAATGTTGTGATCCTTTAATAAAGCGTTTGTAAGGTAAAGTAATCCATATCCTGTAGCCTGTGTACGAGCAAGTGATCCTCCCCATGTAAGTCCCTTACCTGTGAGTACTCCTTCGAACATTCCCTGGATTCTCTTATACTGTCCGAACATAAATCCGATTTCACGGGCACCTGTTCCGATATCACCAGCTGGTACATCGATGTCTGCTCCGATATATTTTCCAAGCTCTGTCATGAAGCTCTGGCAGAATGCCATGATTTCTCTATCTGATTTTCCCTTAGGATCGAAATCAGAACCACCTTTACCACCACCGATTGGAAGTGTTGTAAGAGAGTTCTTGAAAATCTGCTCGAATCCTAAGAACTTAATAATTCCTAAGTTAACTGAAGGATGAAGTCTAAGTCCTCCCTTGTATGGTCCAATTGCGTTATTGAACTGTACACGGAATCCTCTGTTTACCTGAACCTGACCATTATCATCTACCCATGGTACACGGAACATAATCTGTCTGTCTGGCTCTGTGATTCTCTCTAAAATAGCATTCTTTCTGTAAAGCTCTTCGTTTGCATCAATAACTGGACGTAATGACTCTAATACTTCCTCAGCTGCCTGTAAAAACTCTGGCTCTGATGCATTCTTAACTTTAAGGTTCTCTAATACCTCATCAACATAACCCATCGTAATAATCTCCTTTAATGTAAATTTTTTATTTGTTTTATTTTATAAGAAAATGTTATTATGCACAAGTTCTTTTTGCATAATTACCATAACAAAATTTCATTTTATTTATTATTTTAACTTATGATTCTGTTATTAATGCCTATTCTTATGCATTTTCCTCATTATATAAAGTTTTGAAGTAATCCACCAGTTTTGCAAGTAACTTAATCAGAACTTTCATTTCTTCTTCATCTATGTCCTGTTTTACTTTCTCTATCATGCGTTTATGGAATAATTCATGATGATGATATGCTTTTTTACCTTTTTCAGATAATGAAAGCATTATTACTCGCTTATCAGCTTCACCTTTGATTCTTTCAACATAACCTTTACTTACTAATCCATCTATAGCTTTTGTCAATGTTCCTTTGGTTATAGACATCCTCTCTGCTACTACACTGGACTTTTGAGGCTCATCAATGCCTATTGCCTCGATAATATGCATATCATTGTTAGTTATATCTGCAAATTCCCCTGATATCAGACACTTACCCTCAATTTCCATTATATCGTTAAACAGATTGACCAAAAGCTCATTTAGTGTTTTATCTACCATAATTTGTTCTCCATATTGCGACCTATATAATGTCCTTTATTATTCCCTTTATTATTGTCCATTTTCTATTGGCGTATTTTCATCCTGTGCCGGAGGCTGTGGTTGATTAGTCGTCTCTTCCTGCCCGCCTCCATTTTCGTCAGGAGTATTTTGCAAATTATTATCATTATCTACATTATTATTCGCATCTGATTGCTGGTTATCAGCTGGTGGATTATTTCCACCTTGTACACCATTTTCTACACCATTTCCCATATCCTGTTCCACATTATCTTGCTGCTGGCCAACATCCCCTTCTTGAAGCTGGTCTTGAACCGGTTCTCCCTCTTCAGGGTTAGTCGGCTGCTGTTCATTCAGATTATCAGTAAATTCCTGCGACAACTGTGCATATGGCAAAAAGCCTAACTGAGGTAAACCTTCATGAATATTTCCCATATATTCTTTCCAGATTTGCCCTGGATATGATGAACCTTTTAGTCCATCCACTTTCTTTGGAATATCACATCCTACCCATACACACGTTGTGTAATATCTTGTGAAACCACAGAACCATCCATCCTTTTGATCATTAGTTGTTCCTGTTTTACCTGCACATGGCATATTGGAAATTGCAACACTTCGACCAGTTCCGCTTGTCATAACACCAGTCATTATATTGGTCATCATTCTTGCGGCTTGTTCCTTATATATGACAGTTTCTATTGAAGAGGCTGTATAAACGATATTTTCATCTGAGTCAACCATCGACACAATACAGCTTGGCTCTCTGTATATTCCATCGTTTTCTAATGTACAGTATGCAGATGCCATCTCAACAGTTGAAGCTCCTGTCGTAAATCCGCCTAATGCAGTTGCAGTAACATAATCACTCTCAACTATATTAGTAAAATTCATATTCTTTAAATACTCTAGTCCTACCTGTGGTGTAAGTTCATCATAGAGCTGCCATGCTACAGTATTTAAAGATTGTTCTACTGCAAATCTCAAGCTTACATTGCCATAATATGAACCTCCGGCATTTGATGGCCCACCCTCAAACTCATGATCGTCGACCATAGAATCAGGGGTATAGCCTCGCTCCAAACAAGGTGTATAAACTATTAATGGTTTAATAGAGCTTCCCGGCTGTCTGTGACTCTGATATGCTCTGTTCAATGTATATCCTGTAAATTCCTGGCTTCTTCCTCCAACAATTGCAACTACAAGTCCTGTATTATTATCAATACAGGTCGCCGCACCTTGTAAACTATAAACGCCTTCTTCATTAGTCTCTGTAAAATCTGCCAATTCTGTATCTATTACTCTTTGAAGCTCCTGCTGTTTATTTAAATCGATAGAAGTATATATTTTATAACCTTCACTATATAGCTTTCTCTGACAATGCTCATACATCTGGCTATATTCTTCCTGATACACCTCTTTTTCAGAGTCATTATCAAAGTAATACTTAAATTCAAAACCTTCCTGCTTCATTAATGCTTTAGTAGCACAGCTATATGCAAAGGTATCCACGTAATTGTTTTTCTTAGTCTGAGCCTTTTCCTTTGGTGGATTAAGTACAATTTCCTCTGTGATGGCAGCTTCATATGTTTCCTGGCTGATTTTCCCGTCGTTTACCATATTTAGAAGAATAAGATTACGTCTTTTTATGGTATTGTCGAAATTTTCCAGCGGATTATATAATGACGGATTATTTGGTATTGCGCACAAAAAAGCTATCTGCGATAAGGATAGTTCTGATAATTCACAATCAAAATATCCATGACACGCTGAATCAATTCCATAGAATCCATTTGAAAAATTAATGTTGTTCAAATAGAATTCCATAATCTGAGATTTACTGTATCGCTTCTCAAGCTCTATGGCTATAAACATTTCTTTTATCTTACGCTGCCAGTATTTCCCCATATCAAGATATATATTTCTGGCCAGCTGCATGGTAATAGTACTTCCTCCCTGACTAATTTTTTTATCTTTAATTATTGCTTTTGCAGCTCTAAGTAATGCTTTGTAATCTACTCCATGGTGAGAATAAAATCTTTTGTCTTCTGTGCTAACCATTGCTGTGATAAAATAGGCAGGAATATCTTCATATTCTACATACTCCGCATCTTTATCTCCATGCAGCTCCGAAATCAGAACCCCATTAGTATCAAACAGCTGACTTGTCCTTGCCGGAACGAATGTACTTTCATCCGACTGCATTACAAGCGTAATTGCTTCTGCCTTTAAATCCTGAACTGTCTTGGCATATCCTCCATAAAAGTAATATCCCATTCCACCAAGAACCAACAGCATTAAAAATATCTGAAGTTTAATCATAAACCAGAAAAAACGATGCTGTTTCTTCTTTTTTTTCTTTCTAGCCATATTCAATCTCTACCTTTAACTATAATAAAAAGAACTCTGGATAAAACCAGAGTTCCCCTTTTTTATTTCTGTTCTGAATTACTTCCTTTTGCCTCACTCTTGGCATCATGCAAAGACTGTTTTGATTTCCTGGATTGCAGATATAAAGTAACACCACACATGGCAGCTACTGCAAAACCAAAAACAAGAAAGTATATATCAAGTGTACACTTTTGGAAAAAGCACAAAATGATGAGCGCTATAACAAATACTACAAGTACTAATCTATCAACGATCTTCATCTATTGCCTCCTATGCTTCCTGCTTACTAATCTCCCTCTGCTCTGCCTTACTTTCAGAGACTACTCTAATTGCATAATATCCAATAACACCTGTTGTAAGAAGAAGTACTAACCAGTGAATACCACATGTATCTTCAGCTGCTGCAAGAGGAGTCTTTTCATCCTCTATAGTTATATTCTCACTCTTGTTAACTGTTGTATTATCTGCTCCGTACGTAACAGTTGCTGTACCGAAAACTAGCATGGCAGATGTAAGCATCATTAAAAATTTCTTAGTTATTTTTCTCATAAGCTTTACCCCTTTCCATTCTACTATTAATCCATAATTTATGCAATATATTTTATTGACATAGTGTACACCCTTTCGGTCACACAACGGTCACACGGATTGTTTTTGTGACCATTTATTCTAAAATTCGTCCCAGAAAAGCCGCAGACACCTGAACAAGCTTAAGAGCAGTCTCCTGATTCCACTTCGAAGAATCTTCCGTACACATTATTACAGCTCCGACCGTATCACCATTACATAATATAGTTGAAACTGCCTCCCCTGCGTATTCTGTGTCATCTCCACTGATTAAAGAAATACGTGATTCATCACCGACTGTACTTATAGAACGCCTCTCATTCATTAAGCCTTCTATTTCTTCAGATAAATCTTTTCCTTCATACTCTTTTTTCTTAGGACCGGCTGCTGCAATTATCATGTCACGATCCGCTATACATGCCAAAACCCCGGTAACCTGATACAGACACTCTGCATAATCTGTTGCGAATTCTCCTAACTCACCAATTGGGGAGTATTTTCTAAGCATAAGCTCGCCTTCCCGGTTTATATATATCTCAATTGGATCACTTTCCTTTATCCTTTGAGTTTTACGTATTTCTTTGGGAATTACAATTCGTCCTAAGTCATCAATTCGTCTGACTATACCTGTTGCTTTCAACAATTTTTCCTCCATACATATTTTTAATTATTATCTGTATGTTTTGGAAAATTATACTATAGTACCAACATCCTAGTTTTCCACAATAATATGTTGATAATGTGGAAAATTGTCTGATAATTATTAAATTGTGTTAGATTTATATACAATTTGTCTGAATTCTATACAAACGCTTTGTCAAATATAAAAATGCACTTCCTCTTCTGTTGTGCATTGCATAATTTTTTCTGCAAGCTCCTTACTCTTATGAATATCGCATTCCGATATTGCTTTTCTGGTTTTTAACACACTTGTAGCACTTACTGAAAACTCATCAAGTCCAAACGCTAAAAGCACTGGTATAAGCTTAGGATCTGCAGCTGCTTCGCCACACATTCCGACCATTATACCTTCCTGTTTACCACACTCTATAATTCTCTTAATAGCACGTAGTACCGCTGGATTATATGTCGAATAAAGGTATGATACCTTGGCATTTCCTCTGTCTACAGCCATTGTATATCCCGTCAAATCATTGGTTCCTATACTAAAAAATGCAGCTTCTTTTGCCAAAACATCGGCCATAAGACAGGCAGCAGGCGTTTCCATCATAACTCCAATCTCCAGATTCCTGTTATAATCAATTCCTTCTGCGTCATATGACTTCATGATTTCTTGCACCATACTCTTTACCTGACGAAGCTCATCTACCCCTGTCACAAGTGGTACCATTATCTTGATATTGCCATATGCACTTGCTCTTATCAGCGCTCTTAATTGTGTCTCATATATATCGGTTCTTTGCAGACAAAATCTTATAGCTCTGAAACCAAGAAATGGATTCTCTTCCTGCTCAAGTCCAAGATATGGAATAGCCTTATCCCCTCCTATATCAAGAGTTCTAATTATTACAGGTTTACCCTCCATTGCCTGGGCTACACTCTTATAACTTTCGAACTGTTCCTCTTCTGTAGGAAGTGAATTTCTATCCATAAAAAGAAACTCTGTTCTGAAAAGACCTACACCTTCTCCGTCACACTCAGTTACTTTCTTCACATCTTCTGGTTTTCCAATATTACATACAAGCTCAATCTTTGTTCCATCTCTAGTAACTGTAGGTCTTCCAATGTATTCTTTTAATACTGTCTTTGCCTCATCAAATTCCTGTGATAATTTATGATATTTTGCTTTTGTCTCCTCATCAGGATTAATAACTACTTCTCCTGTCGTTCCGTCAATGCATACCTCATCTGTATTTTTAACTTCTGAGCAAATATTATTTACACTAAGAACTGCTGGAATTTCCATAGCTCTTGCCAAAATAGCTGAATGCGAGGTTGGTCCACCAACTTCAGTGATAATTCCTTCAATATTTTCTCTGACAATTCCTGCTGTCATAGACGGGGTAAGGTCCTTTGCAACAATTATCGATCCCACCGGAGCCTGTGATATATCAAATTCATTTATTCCGAGCAAAATCTTTAATACTCTTCTGTTAATATCTCTGAAATCTGTGGCTCGCTGTTGCAGAAGCTCGTCCGGTATTTGTGAAAAAAGTTCTGCAGTCTGTTCAAGAACCTGATTTACAGCTCTTTCTGCGGTGAATTTCTCATTCATGATTAAGTCAGAAATCTGCTCTTCTACAGTTGGATCCTGCAGCATCAGTACATGTCCTCGAATTATTTCAGCATCTTTTTCTCCTACAGCTGCCTCTATTCTATCCGCCATTGCATTTGTATCTTCTGCAAATTTCTCAATAGCACATTGAAGGCGAATAAGCTCACATGCAACTTCTGTCACAGTCTTTTCTTCTATAACAATTTCATGCTCTTCTACAATAAAAACCTTTCCTATCCCGATTCCATCAGATCCGGCAATTCCCTTATACATATTATACACCTCTACCTTTTACTAATCTCCGAAGTTTGCAGAAGCAATTTCTTTCATCTTCTCTAATGCCGCCTCTTCATCATCTCCGCTACATTCAATTTCTATCTCGGCATCTTTCTTAATGCATGATGCAATAATATTTACAAGACTCTTTGCGTTAATTCTTTTTCCCTGATACACAATAGTTATGTCGGAGCTGAATTTTCCTGCCTCTCTGGCGATAACTCCTGCCGGTCTCATGTGAAGTCCTTCTGCTGCTTCAACTTTTACGTTCATACTTACCATAATTAAAATCCTCCTAAAAAATTATTATAAACATTTTCTGTAATATTATTTTAAAATTTCCACAAAACAAAAGCAATCCTGCTCAAAAAGCAAAATTGCACCAGAGCTAGTGCAATTTATGATTAATGCATTAGCTCCAGTGCAATTCGTTTTTGATTATGATTTCCAGACTCTTTGCGTCCTCCGCCGATTTTATTCTATCTAAGTTCTCCTGTGTACTTAGTATTCTTGTAAAATCATAGAAAAATGCTTTAGTTGATGCAATATTGTCAAATTGCAATGCCAAGAGGAATATTGTATCAACCTTTCTTCCTTCTCCCCAGTCTATAGGGCTTCTTAGCCTTACCACAGAAATCTTAGGTTGAATTACATGCTCAGGTTTACCGTGCGGAATTGCTATTCCATTTCCAATTGCTGTTGCTTCTATGTTTTCACGGTAAAGTACATCTTTTACATATTCTTCCTGTACAAATTCTTCCCTGATTAATTGATTACAAATGTCTTTTATTATGTGCTCTTTATTAATAGTATTATTCAAGAAATAAATATGCTTTTCATCTATAAGATTATTAAAAATGCTCTTTTCAACACTGTTATCAGACTTTATCTTATAACATTTGTCTCTTATTATTTTCTCATCTCTTGCACTGATTATTGGCGATATCGATACTATTTTTTCATTATCACCGCCATAATTGAGAGTTGAAAGCACTATATCGCATTCATAATCATCTATTTTTTCAAGCTTCTCAGATGAGAGCACCGCAATTATCTCGATATCCGGAATACGAGTCTCGATATTTATTGCAGTAATGTTTGCCGTGAGGAGCGCACCGGTTCCTATTAATATCGCTTTTATGCTTCTTGGAATTCTATGCAATGCGCCACCTACCAGCAACGCAATAAACGCGATCTCATGATCTGATGGAATGTGCCCTGTTTCTTTCTCGTAAAATCTTCCTGCCATAAAACAGGCGGCAAATATGCCTGAATACATTTCAGCAATATCTTTTAGAAACGGATTTCTTATCTCTATGCCATATCTTGTTCTAATTAATGAAGCCTTGAGAAAAACATTTACACTTGAAATTAAAAGCTCATTTGTTACCAGGTCAGCATTTAACAATTCGGATAGAAAACTTACCATTTCTGTTCCTAATTCACATATCCTTAAAGACATGCAACCTTCTGTAGGATTCTGTACTGCAGAACATGCAAGTAAAAGGCCTACATACTGACGTTCTCCCAGTGTAAGCTTCTGCCCGGAAATACGTTCTATCTGGCTGATTATTATCATCGCCGCCTTAGCATCATATTCAATATCTTCTTCTAAAATTGTATCTTTAATGAATTTCCCAAATTTAAGACGGGTCAATTGAACGGTGAGATATCTTGATAGCATCTCAAACGAATAGTCTGTGTAAATAATATGACAGTTTTTCTCTGTAAGATGAAGTATTTCTATAACCTTCTCATAATTCTCTTTTCCAAAATTATTAATGTAGAGTGAGCTTTCATCAATTGTCAGCCTATGATCATACTGCTTTGTAACATCAATATTGCCAAGTGGAAATTCACTGCAGTGAATCAATGCTTTTCTCATAGCAAATTCACTTCCCTCTGCAGTTATTCCATGGCCGGCAAGTCTATTGATTTTTATATCAAAATGCGATAACTCTCTCCCAACAGAGCTGATATCTTCCGATATAACATTCTTACTAACACATAATTCTTCCGAAAAAAGTGATAATGTATAAGTCCCCCAACCACTAAGAAGCGTATGTGCAATATAGTTAATACGCTGTCTTTTTGACATTTGCATCTTTTTCTTTCCCAACAATTTGTTGAGCTCAAGAATCTGATTATCCGAAAATCTGGCTGTAAAACCTTTGCCAGGTTGTCTTATAAATTCAATATTATTATTCTGAAAATATTCTGACACTTCCCTTATGTAGGTCTTTACACTTCTCTCTGAAATTCCAAGTTCTGTTGCAAGAGCCTTGGATGTAATTGGCATATTGTTATTCTCTATCAACTTCTCAACTATCGCCAATCCTCTTTCTGACAACATATTTTAAATCCATGCTGTGTAGAAAATGCAACTATTATCTACTCTGTTATTATGCTCATCAAAATTTCCTGAAATACAGCTGAGAAGTCCATCTTCACGTGTATATACTTTACGATATTCTGGTCCTGCATTTAATGCTTCCCTCTTTGTATCGAACACCTTAAGTACTTTCTCCTCTGTTCCTCTTTTTGATAATGTGATTGCAAATTTCTTCATTGTATTAATCCTCCAAAACTTTTTTTAATTCTAATAATAACTCTTCCTTTGTGTGTGTCTTTGTCTGCCTGACGTCGAAAGGAATTCCTTTAGTCAGAATAATCTGTTTAAGCAGCATATTGACTACTGAAGACAAATTAGTTCCTAATCCTTCAAGGATTTCAGCAGCTAGTTTTTTATCATTAGTATCTACACGCACCTGCAGATATGAGCCTGCTGTATGCTTTCCTGCCATATCACTACCTGACCTTCCATTGTTGCTTTATTTGATATTGCCTAATGGCAACCCTAAATTACCGTAATTATATATTACATCATTTTCACTACATTGTCAATATATTATCATGTTATTTATCCTATAATTGTAATGACATTGTCATGGCTATTAGTAATTATAATTATAAGTATACCTTACAGACACAATTACACCGTAGACAAAGTCTCTTTTCATGTTCATATTTCAAGAATGCTCCAGCATTCTTGCTGCGGAATGCGCGTCAGCTTTGCTGACATCTTCTTCTGCGCATTCCTGCAATCCGCCGGAGGCTTTATCTCAGTTGGAGATTGAGACTCACACTGAGACAAATATCATCTATACTCACCACTTAAATAAGTGGGAGTCTTCTCCAACTAGAGATAAACAAAAAGTCCTTCGGAACACACATATTCGTGTGCCCCGAAGGACTCTTTTATCCGCGAATTATTAATTTTATAATCCAAAATATTCATCTATTCCATTTGCGATTCCATCAACTATCTTCCACTGATAGTCATCTGTTGCCATAAGTGCATCCTCATTGGCATTAGACATATATCCCATCTCTACTATTGTAACCGGAACATTGCACCAGTTAATTCCACTCATCGTATCCGTTTCCCAGACACGTTCTTTTTTACATCCTGTTGATGCTACAAGATTATCTAAAACACTTGAAGATAAGGCCTTACTCTGGCTATAATACTGCGAATTGTATGGATTTGATGCAGTCTGACAAATTGTCATTGCTCCATTTGCTGATGAACTCTCAGATCCGTTAGCATGAATTCTGATAAATGCATCTGCTCCTGCATCATTAGCAACTGCTGCCCTTTCACTATTACTGATATCTACATCATTTGTTGTTCTAACCATTATAACTTCGTATCCGCGCTCCTCCAATTCCTGCTGAAGCTTAAGTGATACCATAAGTGTAAGCTCGTATTCATTAAGCCCACTTACAACTCCTGCGGTTCCGCTTGAAACTTTAGCTTTTGTCTGTGAAGCCCCTGGACCAATTGGCTCCTGTGAAGAATTACCATGCTGCTGATGTCCTGCATCTATTACAACTAAAAAGTCATTTGCTCCATTTGCTGAAGGAACCTTCAGGTACTGGCTTGCTATGTAACAAATTCCACCGTCAATATATACCTTGCTCCATTCTCCGTCATCAGAAATTCTGTATACTTCTGTTCTTGCATCAAGCTTTGTATATATCTCGGCTTCAGTAGAAGGATTCATTCTTACATTTACTGTTCTTGTAGTCTTTACAAGCTCGAGTTCATCCACATTTACTTCTTCGATTTCTTCTGTTTCAGAAACCGGCTCCTCTTCTACCTGCGTCTCAGTTTCAGATTCTATCTCTTTTTCTGAAACAGCTTCACTTTCAGTCTTCTGAGAAATTGTATCATTTGTATCTAATTTTCCATGTTTGCTACAGCCTGCCAAAAGTACGACAAAAAGCAACATGCTACAAACTATCTTCCAGGTTTTTATCTTCATACTGGTACTCCTATATATATTTTTGCGTGATTTTATCATTAATCTCTCATAATATATACCATTTTTTTCAAATTGTCACTCTTTCTTTTTAAGAATGTTCCTGCCATTCTGTTGAGGAAGGTGTTTAAACTCTGCTGAAATTTAATTCTTCCCATATAGTAAAAATGAGGGCTATACAGCCCTCATTTAATTTATCCTACGCAGTTATCGCCTTTATCTCTCCATCGAGAACATTGGAAAAACTCATCTCTTTTGAACTTTTTACCGACTTAATTTTAATATCACTCTCATCATTTGAATTTTGATACAAATGCTGGTTTATCTGATAGGCCAGCATCGTATCCATTGAAAATACACCAACCATACTTAGTCCTCCTTGACAAAGCCAAATAA
>JAXJVZ010000034.1:0-7870 GCA_036308285.1 Agathobacter sp.
AATCTGTCTTATTGTCGTGCAAAAATATATGAACTTTAATATAAATCTAATGTGTTTGGCTTTTTCTTAAACTTTTTTATAATTATCAGTGGAAAATCCATTTTAATTGAATGACATTACTTCTGTCGGGAACTCGTTGTTTTGATCCAGCATAAACGCAATAGGTTTTACTTCTTCTTCCGCGAATTTGCGGACCTTTTGCCTGAATAATTCATGGGCTTCTGTGGTCTTAAAATACATGGCATATCCTCCTTCTTTAGTTGTTTATACAATACTGGCTATCTTTCCTTATTGTCTGACAATATCACTAAATAAATTATAGAATGCTGATTTTTCATTGTCAAGCATTGCTATAAATTGTTATTAAAAAATCTCCTTTTTCGTCATTTTTCACATATCTGCCACTTGTCTTTTTTATATATTGCTTAAAGCCAAGAACACTCCAGCGTTCTTGCTTTGTAATGCGCGTCACTATGCAAAAAAAACGCCAGCTCATGATTGTTAAATCACAAGCTGACGTTCAATACGCCAAAATTTTTTATTCAGCCTTCCATAATCCATGAAGATTACAATATGCGTACACTGCAACTACAGAATCATCATCTGTTATTGCAAATTCTGCAACTGGTTTTTCTTCTGGTTTAAGTACTTTTCTCTGACATCCTTTTACTGTCTCAACTGCAATCCATTCAATAAAATGTTCTTCAACCATTGGATGCTCAACAGAGCCTACTGTAACAGTTACTTTGTTTCCTTCAACTGTAAAAACCGGCACATGCTTCTCTGCTGCCCCATCAGATGTTCCAGGGATGAGCTCTTTCATTTTCTGACCACAACACATCATAGGAACTCCTGAGTCCTTAATCATTCCGACAAAATTACCACATGTCTCACACACAAAAAACTTCATATTTTCCTTCTCCTCCAATAAAGTATTATATTTGGCAGATGCCATAATCTTATTATACTTGCTATATTTTTTTAGTAAAGACTATATTGTAATTTTATTTCCTGTGTTCCCCTAACATTCATCTGAAAAACAAGAGGTGGAAATGCTTTTATTGATACACTGCCGTCTTTAACCTGAGATGGCGAGATACCATGAATCGCTTGAAAAGCTCTTGTAAACGCAGTAGGTGAATATTCTCTGGAAATGATATGCCCATAATACAGATTTTTGTGTGCATATCCTCGCATTTTCAGGCCAGATTTTGAGAGATAAAACCTACAATAATTCTTTCTCAACAGTAAAAATGGCAATGCCAATGGTCGCACACCAATGGTTGATTGCCATAAAAATAATATCTCATTTTGTGTTTTTATTGTTGATGTTCAAAAAGACAATTCTTAATCAAATTTTCCAGCATATCATTGCTGGCATTTGCTGATCTAACACTAGCAGCTATCATTTCTTCTTTTGAAACATCAGTAAAATCAATTTCAAATCTACCGTTGTTCAAACATAACTGTTCTATGTATATTCTTTGAGTGCGTCCATTGCCTTCTCTAAAAGGATGAATCATATTAATCTCACCCAAGTAATATGCAAGCCGTTTACTCATCTCTTCCTTATCTGTTATATCAGCTAAGAAATTTTCTTTTTTAAGATTACGATATAAATCATCAAACTGGCTTTCAATAAACTGCACCAAACAGAAAATTGTTCCTTTAGAAATATCAACAGTTCTTATCTTGCCTGCCCAGGAATAGACATCACTAAATAAATGCTTATGTATATAACAAAGATGTTCAAAAGAAAAATCACCAGTAACACCTTGATTAACAAGTTCAGCCTGACGTACTGCTGAAAAGTCTCTTTCAGCCTTATGCAATGTATCAAAATCTCTTATATCCAGCTTATTCTTTAATACATTTGTTCCCGGATAACAGTATTTAGCATCCTGTTCATCATCATAAAAATAATCATACTCTTGATCTTTCAACCTGATTCTTGGATACTCTGTATTTCATATTTAATTCTGTAATTGCATCTGCTACAGCAACCTTCTTAACTAAAACATCTCTTACTCTTTGACGACATTCTGTATCAAATGGCATATTTTCCATCTTAAAGCTAGCTTCAATACTACTCACTTTTCTATCAATTGTCATACACGTATCCTTTCTCCTTTCTCTTTCACAGAAAGGTATTTACTCTTTTATAGTATACCACAAAATATTACATCTATACTACAATTTTAGATTAGATTCTCCCAAGGTTCATAACCTTTCATAAATCCAAAATCCTCTTCATTTCTAAAACTTTCTAACAGTTTTTCTTTTATGACTTCTAAATACGAACCATCCGTATTTTTGAATTTCTTATGCATATATAACTTTGATTTTTGGAAATCATATAAACTGCCCAAACTTTCGAGCAATTGCTTAACTACCTTATAGGTAGCTTCAACATTTTTCTCTTTACACACAATATCAAGCATAGGCGTATACTCATAATATTTTCCCATATCAAAAACGCAGGACAATGTACTTGTTTTCTCTGACAAAAATTTTGCATATTCAATATCATCTTCCTCAAGAGCCAGGCCAGCCATCATGGAAAATGCCAAATTCAAAGTATTGTACTGAGAAAAAAGCACATCTTCAAACATCTCATATGCTTCATTAGTCTTTCCCTGTTCTTTATAAAATCGTCCCCAATATACTTTTTTCATCGGATCATAATCAGAAAAATAATTTAAATATTTTTCTGCCATTGCATAATTCTTTTTCCGTAAATAAAAACTGAACAAGGAATCAGCAGCATGATGCCTTATCTCTTCATTTTCATCATTTAGTGCCATTTCATACCATGAATTGATTTGAGCATCATATTTATCAGGCTCCTTACATTCTCCGGTCATTCTTCTTGTATCAAGCATTAGCGCAACCTGCCAGACAAGTATATTGCAATTTGGATACTCTTTTACGATTTTCACAGCCCATTCATAAGTCTTCTCGTAACCTTCTTTTGAAAACATATTGTCCATTTCCCTGATAAGCTCTTCAATTTCAGCACCTGTAAGTTTTTCATGAAAAGAAAGCAATGTATCAAGGGAAATATTGAGCAGTCTGGCAATTGGAGCCAATAGCTCGATATCAGGATTAGAATTACCATTTTCCCACTTATTCACAGCCGGAGTTGTTACACCTAGCCTATTTGCCATTTCTTCTTGCGTAAGCCCGATTTCTTTTCTATATTTTTTTATTACACTGCCAATATCCATTTTAATTAATCTCCTAAAATTTATTTCAAAAGCTTTTGTAAATAAATCATAGCAAGATTTGTCCTACTGTACAATTGAACGGTTGTTAATTTACTTTCAAATTATTTAACCATTTGGAAATATTAGTTATGCGGAATATCCAGCATATCAAGTAGTTTAATAAATGTATCCTGCCCATCAAGACAAGTATCAAGCAGCCAGCCCTTTTCCCTTTTCCACTCTGAAAGCCCTCTGTAATAAAAGCATTTTTTACTGTCCTCAATGATAAATGGAATGATATTATTCTTAAGACATTCCTTTAAAACAATCAATCGACCTACTCTTCCGTTACCGTCCTGGAAAGGATGAATATATTCAAATTCTGCATGAAATTCAATAATATCTTCAATCTGAACATTATTCTTTGCATTGTATTTTTCAAGAAGCGCCTGTATATGTTTAGAAACCTCTGATGGTTTTGATGTTTCTCTTCCTCCAACTACATTTGCACGTTTTTTATAATCGCCTACCGCAAACCATGAAAGCATAGAATCCCTTGTATCATGTTTAATAATGTAATGAAGACTTTTTATTATTTCTTCAGTCAATTTTTCTTCTGCAATATCAATACAATAATCTATCGCTCTGAAATGATGAACAGTTTCAAGAATATCATCGACCGAAATACCATCTTCCATATCAATTGTATTGGTTTCAAAAATCATTCTTGTTTGTGCTTCCGAAAGCTTACTTCCTTCAAAATGTAAAGATTTTGCACAACTCTTATATCACAGTCATCTCTAATATTCTTTGTGAAGCCACATTACGAACATCAACTTCTGACCATAATCGTTTGAGTTCAGTCTTGTCAAAGCAAAATCTGACCATTGCCGATAAAGCTTCTCTTCCTTTTCGAAAAGTAACTCTGTTTAACTTATTTCAAATCCTCCTTCTTAAAATGAAGAAATGTTAGTACAAATCCAATTACCGATACCAAAAAAAGAATCGAGATACTTAACCAGACCGGATAACCAGTTTCTTCTATTCGTCCCTTTAATAATAATACACTTGCCGTCCAAGGATATAAGGCTCCCCAATCCTGATTACATAATGCCGCACTTCCTAATACAACCACGGCAGATGCAATCATCGGAGCAACAAAGCCCTTTGTTTTCTGGGCGATATATACAAATGGTGATGTTGTAGCAAACATTAGTATGGTTAACAGGAAATATCCTGGAATCCACTTTAAGGCAGTTAAAAAACTGCATTCAGTCATTCCAATCGTTACATGAAAAATTCCCGAAAACAACAAAATACTTAGCCATGAAACAAGGGTTAATCCTAAATCCCATATAAAAAGTGTTATCAATTTTCCACTCAACACTTTATTTCTTGAGATAGGAATGGGAAGAATTGTCTTCCATGTATTTTCTGAATATTCTCTGCTAAACAGATAAGATGCAATTGCAACAGACACCATCATGTTAGCCAATAGCAGCATATAAAGAATGCTATTATCATATACCTGATCTAATAATATTATTTCTTTCGGATTATCAGCATGTATCTGCAACATCTCTACAAATAACATGAATGGTACAGCTACTGCTCCAAGTACACTAATTAATATCATTTTAGAATGTCTTAACTTCAATAATTCACAATATAATAAATTAAGCAATTCCACTACCTCCTATTAACTCTGTAAAATAATCTTCAAGATTTTCTTCACAGCTATTGATTGCTGTAACCACCACCTGATTTTCTACCAGAATCTGATTAAAATATCCTATGTTGAATTCCGGTTCAAATATTTTAATCGTGTGCTCCTGTATCTCATAATCCCTTACCTTGCAACGATTCTCAAGCATCCTGCTTGCTGTCAGAGGATCTGACACTGTAAAAACCACATATTTTCTCTTATGCAATTCCTGCATATTGACTTCTTCTACTAATTTCCCCTGATTGATTACCCCAATCATGTCTGCAATTTGTTCAATTTCATTTAGAACATGACTTGAAATAAGGATAGTCGTTCCCTTTGTTCGACTTAATTCATATAGAAACTGTCGTATCTCAGATATTCCTATTGGATCTAGTCCATTAATCGGCTCATCAAGTATCAAAAGCTGTGGTTGATGCATAATAGCCGCGGCAATACCAAGCCGTTGTTTCATTCCCAGTGAATAGTCTGAGAACTGTTTCTTTTTTTCCTTATCAAGTCCTACTATTTCAAGAGCATGCAGCACAGACTCTTTTGATACATTCCTGCGAAGTCTTGCCAGAATCTCCAGGTTTTCCTGTCCTGTTAAATTCGTATAAAAACCAGGTGTTTCTATAATAGAACCAATTTTCTGATAAGTGTCTTTCACTTGCTCACAATAGTCTTTACCAAACATTATGATTTTACCATCTGTCGGACTGACAAGCTGTAACATCATTTTCATAATTGTCGTTTTTCCTGCTCCATTTCTTCCAAGCAGACCATATATTTTACCTTTTGGTATATGAAGATTTACATGATCTACTACTGTCACATTCTGATATTTCTTAGTCAGATTTTGTGTTTCCATTACATAATTCATATCTGTTTCCTTTCCTCTTCAATATAGTGACAACATATTTTTTCCATGGCAATAGTATTGTTGATTACTTGAAGTAAAACAAGAAACTAGTCGTCACATAGCACAAAAAGGCGCTGACACCATACGTGTCAACGCCCATTTACCTTAAATAACAGCATCACTTTCATGATTAACAAAACAAAAACAACTGTTATCGCATACGCATCTCTCGTCATTGCCAAATATAATACTGCTAATACACCAAGCACCAGTGAAATATTTGTTATCAGTTTCTGACCTTTTTCTATATTAAATTGTGTTAACAATACTTTACCAATTCCGACTAACATAAGTGCTACATAGAAGCACCACATGATTACAAGGTTAAAAACTGCTGTCTGTGTATAGTGAAACAGGTTTACAGAATATATATAGTCATCAATTTGATTTGGATAAAGTGGAAGAATGATCATTATAAATGAAAATACATCTACAATTCCAAACAACATATTTCCCATATTCTTAAGATTCGTCCTGTTTTCATTCTCGGCAATTGTGATTAACTTATCCCCTGATAACAATTCGTCAATTGAAATAGAAAAATAGTTTGATATCTGTTTTAACGAATCAATGTTTGGATATCCCCTTCCGGATTCCCATTTTGAGATGG
The DNA here is from genome assembly GCA_036308285.1 of Agathobacter sp. GTDB lineage: Bacteria > Bacillota > Clostridia > Lachnospirales > Lachnospiraceae > Roseburia. The sequence goes on from JAXJVZ010000034.1 coordinate 6,444, forward strand.
CAGTTCTGGATACAAACAGTGCCTCAGCTAATTCTTCCTGCGTAAGCCCTCGGCTTTTTCTTAATTCCTGAATTTTTTCATTAAATTCCATTTCACACGCCTCCTTCTAATTATTCGTTCCAATAATAATTGCTTTGTAAAAGCTACTCCTATGGCTGATATCAACATAACAAAATGAAGAAACAATCAAAAGTATCTATACGTCACATGCGTGATACCAACCGTATCATACTCATAATTCAAGAACGCGGGCCTGCCTCTTCAACCAAATGTTCAAGTGCCTTCCAACTCTCACATCTTACAAACTGGTCATTTGGAAATTCTGCCTCTTTATTCCACGGACGATCAAATACAGCTACTTTACACCCTTCAAAATGCATAACATGCTCAAATGCCGCAGGCGAATCTTCAATTGCAAGATCAAAGCTCATTCCATAGAGTCCTTCTAAAGTCAAATTATATGTACAATCCTGATTGAAAGTCTCACGGCCGTATTTGTCCACGCAAAACATTGGAACCCTCTCAAGATTATGTTCATCAAGCCATTGTCTGGATGGTTCATAGGAATCAAAAGGTCTTCCAGTAATTATAGAAACCTCATGACCTTCATCAAGCCATTTGTTTATTGTCTCTGAAGCCCCTTTTGTTTCTTCATAGCTAAGCAAATTTTCTGGCAGATGTCCTGCCTTCATTAATTCATCATACTGTGCATCATTTAAATCAAATGTTTTTTGGAGATTGAAAAATTGCACCTGCTGATAAGGCACATCGATATCAAACAGTTCTTTGGCAATCTTAGTAAAATATTTGGCTGTTTCACAGATTACATCATCAAAATCTATATATATCTTCATAATTCATGTAAAATACGTTAGCTTATGATTATTAATTCGCAAACTGACGTCAATTAATTCTCCATTCAAATTTTCGTTATTAACTCTTAGTAATTAGAAATATCTAACTATTTTATCTTATACTCTTTTTCTAACTTGTGATGTCTAATAGCCATAAATGGCAATGGGAAAATAACTCCTCCCATCATAAAAATCATTTCTAACGCTTCAATAGGCATAACATACCCTAACCAAAACCCAAGTTCTATATAAATACCATATATAATCCATATTATTCCATGTTTCTTATTCCATTGCGTTACATCTGAAATTTCTTCTTTCTTAGGTGAATCTATAAGATTGTAAAAGCCTACTGGGTTTTCTTTTTTGCTGATTTGCGATAACCCAATAATAATCATGATTCCAGCTACAATCGATATAATAACTAATCCCATTATCATTGCTTCATTCATACAAATTGCTCTCCCTCTAAAATAGTATCGGAAACAATCGGCGTCAGGGCGAAGAAAAAAGCAGATTTCCCTCTTAATCAATCTACCCTTTTCTTCGAACTGCACACCGATTTTTCCGTGT
>JAXJVZ010000035.1:0-7739 GCA_036308285.1 Agathobacter sp.
CATCTGTCTATTCGTGTTTGACAAAAATTCTTAAAACAATAAACATCATCCTATTCCTAAACTATATTTTAATAGTTAGAAATAGGGTGATGCTAATATCTGCTTATCTTAATGACATTGGGTGTACAGCTGGCTGAGCGTGGCTCGCTTGTTATTATGGATATAATTGTTGCTTTATGCGATGGCTCAACGGTTGATGTAGAGATGCAGAAGGTTGGGTATCATTTTCCAGGACAGCGCAGCGACTGCTATACTGCGGATATGATTATGAGACAGTATAATCGCGTTCGAAATGAAAAGAATGAGGAGTTTTCTTATAAGGATTTAAAGCCGGTGCATCTGTTTATTCTTATGGAAAAAAGTCCTAAGGAATTCCATCAATTTCCGGATGAGTATATTCATGAGAGACAGATTTCGTACAGCAGTGGGCTAGAGCTTGCAAGTCTGTCACATATTACATATATATCGCTTGACACCTTCAATTCTATAGGTCAGAATATAAGTACAGAACTTGATGCGTGGCTTACATTCTTTAGCTGCACAGACGCAGAACATATTGTCAGTCTGGTGCAGAAATATCCGAAGTTTTTGGAATATTATAAAGATATAGCCGTGTTTAGGACCAGACCGAAGGAGTTGATATATATGTTCTCAGAAGCATTGGAAATCCTCGACAGGAATACAGCAAATTATATGATTGATGAGTTGGCACAGGAAGTTAAAGTGGCGAAAGAAGCGTTGGATTCGGCTAAGTCCGAGCTGAATTCAGCTAAGTCTGAGTTGGATTCGGCTAAGTCCGAGCTGGATTCGGCTAAGTCTGAGTTGGATTCGACTAAGTCCGAGTTGGATTCATTAAGAAAAGATTCGGCTGATAAGGAAAAAGAAATTGAGTCCCTTAAAGCTCGGATTCAAGCTCTTATGCAGGAAAAATAGCTATTGAATTTAATAACTTACAGAAAAAGAACTTCTTTTGAGTATTATCTCAAATGAAGTTCTTTTTTGTGTTTATCTTATGTTTATCTTATGTTTCTCTTTCTTCTTGTGAACAGAATCGCAAGTGCTGTCATTGACATCAGAAGTACGCTTGTCCAAAGTATTGGAGCATTACTGTCACCTGTCTTTGCTGAGATGACATCCTTCTTACCGGATTTGTCCGATGTGTTTGTTACTGTTGAATTCTGTGTCTGATTATTGTTTGTGTTATTTGTGTTGCCTGTGTTACCTGTATTGTCAGTGCTGTTTCCACTATTACCTGACTCTGTAGCTGGAATCTTCACTGTGATTGTGCTTGTAGCACTCTTACTTCCATCTACTGTTGTTACTGTGATTGTACAGGTTCCGTTTGCCACTGCTGTTACCTTTCCGTTTGCATCGACTGTTGCAACCTTTGTGTTGCTCGATGTCCATGTAACGCTCTTGTCTGTTGCGTCTGCTGGAGCAACTGTTGCTGTAAGCTGTACGCTCTGTCCTGCCTGTGTAAGTGTTGCTGTCTCTGGTGTGAGTGTAACTCCTGTGACAAGCTTCTTGTCTGTGTATGCGATTGCATATGTAGAGAACTTGTCTGTCTTGAATTTGAATTCTCCTGTTATCTTATCAAATGTTCCACTTAAGATATCTACAAGGCTTGCTCCTGTTGCTACATCTGTATGTAATCTGATAATCTTGTACTCACGTTCATATGTCTTATCAGTATTAATTAATTCATCAGGTATTTTGATTGTTACACCAATTTCGATTCCAGGCTCGTGAATCGGTTTTGTTTCTCCATCTCCTACCTGCTTGAACAGGTCTGCATCGAAGTAAGTTATCTCAGGGCTTTCTCCCATTATTGATGTTGCTGCTTCTGATATCTTAGTTTTGTCTTCGCTGGAAATAGAGCTTTCATCTGTATCTGTAACTTCAAGCCATACCCTTGCATTACCGCCACCTTCTATAGCTGTCTTTTCAGTCTCTGTAAAAATAGCTGGTGCATCAAGAATCTCTTTCTTGCTATTATCAAGTGTTGCTTCCTTGATTGGTGCTTTTAGTGAAACCTCTGCATCCTTCTCGAGCTTTCCTTCGTCAGGGTCTGTTGGTGTTCCAATAATTGAAATCACTTGATACTTTTTCTGGTTACATCCGTTTTTGCATGAAAGTTCTTTCTTTCCCTCAACTGTAGTTGTTGCCGGCTTTGTTATTGTCCATTCACCAGTCCAGTCATGTCCGTGTGCAGGTACTTCCTTCTGCTCTTTGATTACAGTATTACATACTGAGCAGTGGCTTCCTTCTGTCTTTCCTGATTCTGTACAGGTTGGTGCTATTTCTGCGTCAGTTACTACTGTGTGGCCTGGGGCTTTGATTGTCTGTGTCTCTGCCTCGTCACAGCGGCTACACTTTCTTGTCTTTTGTCCATCTTCTGTACAGGTTGCGGCTTTTTTAACTGTCCACTCACTGTAGTCGTGTCCAAGGGCTTTAACTTCTTCTTGAGCCTTTATTACCGTATTACATACTGAGCAGTGGCTTCCTTCTGTCTTTCCTGCTTCCGTACAGCTTGCTTCTACCGCTTTGTCTGTTACTACTGTGTGGCCTGGGGCTGGAATTACAGTCACTTCAGTTACTTCATCGCAGCGACTACAATGCTTTGATTTGCTTCCTTCTTCGGTACAGCTTGCAGCTTTATCTACTGTAAAATCTCCTGAGAAATCATGTCCGAGTTTTGGCATAACTTCTTCTTTGGTCTTTTTACATACTGTACATGTATAAACTTTCCTGCCGTCTACTGTACAAACAGGCTGCTGTGATACGACTCCGCTGTCCCATGTATGGTCAACTATTGTCAGTTTTCCAGACTTCAATGTAAGAACGTAGTTTGGATTAGAGCCAGCTGTTTCACTAGCTGTTATCTCATACTCTCCGGCAGTCTCGCCTGCTGTTCGTAAATAGCTGATTCCTCTTAATGTTTCACCATCCACCAGATTTCCTGCTGTAATGGTGTATGTAAATGTTGGATCATCATATCCGATATGCTTCTCCACATCCCTTACTGTAACTGTAAGTGGCTCAGCGCTAATGGTTGCCGTTACTGAAGTTGCATAAGCAATATTGTAGTTGCCTGCTTTTCCACCAGCTATCTGTGCTTTTGAACTGTCAATTGTAACCGGCTTATTTGTCGCAACATTACTATCAGAAAATGTTCCTGTAAGTCCTGTAATTGTAAGTGACTGTCCTTCTATTCCGCTATCAACTGTTGCTGTTACTTCTGCGGATGTTGTTCCGTCATAGTTTTTATTCTTAACAGATACGTTTGCGGTCAGTGACTTTGGAGTAATCTTAAATGTTTTAGTCGCTGTGTAGGTGTCACTTCCAGCGTTCACGTCAACTTTTGCTACGTATTCGCCGGCATCCTTTGGTGCTTTGCCTTCACCGGTTGCACCACTGTTTGCAGTGTTGGTCTTTGTCGTGCCGTTTGATAAATAGTAGGTGATATCTCCTGCAGTTGCACCTGTAACTGAAGTGATATTGTTTGTCACATTTGCTCCAGTGTATTCTATACCGGAATAGGTCATATCAGATGCTGTTAATGTAAGAGATACAGCTTTACTCTCTCCATTATTATTACAATAATCCTTTGCACTGCAATATGCCTTTATTGTGTTCCCGTCTGCTTTGTATTCCCACTTATGGTCTTCTATCACCAGTGTGAGTGTAGTGCTTCCTGTTGCTTCTTTCTTGGTATTTCCCTGATTGTCATTTAATGCGGCTACCTGCAGCGTCAGGTTTGTACTTCCTGTTGCATTTTTTGCAGTATTTCCCTGATTCTCCACTAACTCTTCTACAGCAAGGGACAGGACAGTATTTCCCGTCGCATTTGTTACTGTATTGCCCTGATTAGAATTTAAGGCAGCGATGGAAAGTGTCAAGTCCGTATTTACAACAGCATTTTCGTTTTCTGAACCGGTTGCCTGATTGCTTGTTGAGGCCTCCACAGGCATGACATTGATGGAAGTAACCAATAAAGCAGAAGCTAACAGCAGGGCTAACTTTTTCTTTATTTGCATACTTTTTGTCCTTTCTTTGAATTACGTCGTATAAGATAAGTTTTATCAATCAATTTCATCTGCTATTTCATATGGAATCAAATAATACATCATATCATTTCTCGTAAATTTCTTTCCACTCACATCTAAGTCTTCAGTATAAGACATCAACATTGTTCCATCTGAATATGTTTCCAGCACATCATAGTAGGAGTTGTTAAAAGGGGAAGAGTATAAAGCACCAGATGATGGATTCTTCGTCAAACCAGTCATATCCGTTATTGTCCAATCAGTATCGTACGATATAGGAGCAGTAATCACATTATAATAATCGGAATTATTAGGGTTTTTCCCATTCTGTTTAAAGCTATCATAATCATATTCGTATGCTACGATTTTACCCTCAGTATTTTTTAGATAGTACCAAACATAACCCGGTGTAACCGTTCCTTCTTTAATTACTGATTTCCATTGTCCATTTGTTGCATAGTTCTTATACGTAGAATCATACGAATCATACCCAACAAGACAATATCCGCCATTAAAAGCCGCCATCGCTTCCATCAGGCTACCCTCTGACATTTTTCCTGTAAACGTAATAGTATCTGTATAAGTACCTGCAGGTGTTTCAGCAAGGTCACCCACATCCACACCAATTTCCTTGGACGCTCCACCAACTGCATTGATTGATGCAGCATCAAACTCAAAACTTTTCTGTTCTGAGCCATTTTCTTCGGTTTTCATGGTGTAAGAAACACTGTTCCCTCCACTTTTCAATGCGAAGTGGTTCGTAGTCTCTGCCGTTACCGTTACCTTCTTTCCTGTATTAACAGTTCCGGTTATCTTGATATTACCAAGTGAATTCCATCCGGAATGCTCGATATCCATGTCTCCCGGAACTGTCATGGTATAGGTGTTTGCCGGTGTAACCGCCTTTACCTGTGTTGGGCTCATCACTCCTATTGTTCCTGTCATCATTGCACCTGCTAAAAACAGCGCCCCAAATTTTTTAAGTCTCATATATTTTTCCTCCTTTTTATCGGTGCTTATAGCACCATTTGTTTTTATTTTACTTCCAGTGTAACTGTGACGGCTGAACCATTCAGTTCCCTTTTATCTACTATGGAATAGCAGTCATACTGTAGTGTGACATTCTCATAGTTTCCTTTTTCAAGTGGCTGATTTAGTTCAATCCTGTCAAATGCCATTCCCGGCTCTAAGTAATCTGATTTCCAGATGACTGTTCCGTCCTCTAATATCAGACTCATTACAAAGTAGCAGGTATTACCATCGGGATTATTCAGGTACACATTCTGCTTTTTCTTCCCTGCTACGAATTCCAGTTTTTCATAGCCTGGAACGGATATGTCGGGATTTTCCGTAATTTCATCCGGATTGTATTCTGTGATTCCTGTCACTACTTTTCCTGTCTTGCTGTCTACCTTCCTGTCCCCTGCAGGGGCTGTCAGGTTCTCTAGTATTCCGCTACTATACAGCATTACAAGAAGGATACCGATTACCACTACTGCTAAAAACACAATGCTAACAATAGTATCCTGTTTGCGTGTGTCTTTTTTTCGCTTCCTTTGGGAAGCATTGTTGTTCATTGGTGTATCACTTCCTTTCAAATAAAAATTCTGATTGTTGCATCTGTCTTGCAAGTCCCATTCACTTCATTTTTCGTAGCATTATTTCTAGAAAAACTACTTCAAAAACAACTATTGATACTATTGAACCAAACGAATAGGGACAAATTGGGTACTATTGTACTATTTATCATTTATTATTTTGGGTTAGAGATGCATTTGTTATTTCTCCCCAGCTGTACTGGGTCATATACTGACCTTGATATGCATTGATTCCGCTGGGTTTTCCTTCTATCCAATCGTAATAATCGCAGGAGAAGGCATCCTTGTCAACGCCAATACTTCCTCTCTTGCTAACTAATACATCCTTACAACCAGCCTCATCCAAAGCTGCTACAAGTGATTTTTTACATTTTTTCAAATAATCATAGTGATCCCCACCATCCTCCCACAATACAGTCAGAAGCTCTGAATTGCTACACAAAGCGCCTTTGCGATCGACCAGATAAGCCAGAAGCTCTTTCATCTTTTCCGGCTTTAATGGGAGTACTTTACCATCTACAAACACTTCGAAATTTCCAAAGCATTGCATATGCACCTTCGCCCCTGACTGTTGCTCTATGGGATGTCGAAGGTTATCTAACTCTCTTCTTATCTGCTCTGTTGTAACCGGTTTTAAAACATATCCGCTACATCGTATCTCTGACACAGCATCATAGATGTAATCGCTATATCCTGTAGTAAAAATGATATTTATTTTCGGTTGCAGAAGTTTTATCTGTCTCGCCAGTTCCATTCCATCCATCATTCGCATCCGTATATCCAGAAATGCCACATCCACCTGCTCTTTCATGGCATATGCCAGACATTCTGTAGCTTTCTGAAAAGAGACCACTTCCGCTTGAGGAACTGCTTCTGTTATACATCTCACTAGTCTTTCTAACATTAATTTTTCATCATCTACTGCCAGTATTCTCATTCTATTTCCTTCCCTGGTATATCTATTACAACCCTGGTTCCTTTCCCAACCTCACTATGTATTGTTAAGGTTCCACCAACCATATACTCTAATCTGCTTCTTACACTCTCGATACCAACATGCTTTCTTCCGTCGTTTTTCTTTTCGTTTGGATTAAATCCGCATCCGTCATCTTCTATTATTACCTGATAGCTTCGCTTATCTCTTTTCGTTCGTATCCTTATGGTACATACATTTTCGCTTCCCATCATTCCATGCTTTACGGCATTCTCTACTAATGGCTGTACTGTAAGTGCAGGTATAATAAAATCCTCTGTCTGTATGTCATATTCTACCTTAAGGTCATCCTGGAAGCGTATTTTCTCTATCCACAGATATGTTTGAACATGGCGCAGCTCTTTACCGAATTCAACCGGAATTGACTCGCCCATGTGCTCTAAATTTCCGCGCAGGTACGTTGAGAACCGGTTGGTAACTTCTTCTGCCATCACAGCATCCCTTTGGCACAGCTCCGATATTGTTGACAAGGTATTGTATAGGAAATGCGGCTGTATCTGACTTATTGCTAATGACATCTGGTTTTGCATCAATTCTCTTTCATTCTTGACGAGCTTCTGTGCCATTTCCCAATAAAACAGCATAAATATCAAAAGAAGTGCCAATGTACACACAAGAAGCTCCGGTACCGGATACCAGATGGATTGCAACCCCGTCGTTACCACCGAAACAAAACCGAAATTAAGCATCACTAATGTTCCAAATTTTCCAATATTTTTTCGATAATGTACCACTACAAAAATCTCTATTATTAATATAATCGGATCAAATAACCACGAAATCAAATAGTAAGGACCATACGTAAAATTCCCATGCGCGTCCACCTGGAAAAGCATTCCGTTAAACATTGATAGAAATACAAGAAAGAGATAACATGCACAGACAATCATCATAGTATTAGCCAGACGATAGGGTATGTTCGAAGCTCCTCTTTCCTTGACGAAACTAAGAATACAAAGCAAATAGATGAGTGTGTGAAACTTTTTCTGTAAATAGCTAATAACAGCAAGGTCTTCTATGGTAAAATATAAATCATAGGAGGCCTTTTATTATGGCAAGAAGAGAAAAGAAACCTGTACACAAAGTAGTAATGACAGAAGG
>JAXJVZ010000036.1:0-15258 GCA_036308285.1 Agathobacter sp.
ATACTATGAAAAGACCAAAGCCCAGGCTGTCCTTGCTCTAAGAGCATACCCTGGCGGACTTCAGGTCGGTGGAGGAATTACAGCAGATAATGCAGCGGAGTTCATTGAGTCAGGAGCGAGTCATGTTGTAGTGACTTCCTATGTTTTTAAGGATGGAAAAGTAAATTATGATAATCTGAAGAAAATATTTGATGCTGTGGGAAAAGAACACCTTGTTCTGGATTTGTCATGCAGATACAGGGAGGATGGATATTACATAGTAACGGACCGCTGGCAGAAGTTTACTGATGAAAAAATCACATATGAATTGTTAGATGAATTATCAGCATATTGCGATGAATTCCTTATCCATGCTGTGGATGTTGAAGGAAAGTCCAGTGGAATAGAGGAAGAATTAGTTGAACTGCTGGGAAACTGGGGAAAGATTACGCTTACTTATGCAGGCGGAGTTCATAGCTTTTCTGATTTGGATAAGCTGTATAAATTAGGAAAAAACAAGCTTAATGTTACTATAGGAAGTGCACTTGATCTATTTGGTGGAGATATGAAGTATCAGGAAGTGCTTGAGTATTGTAAAAAGTGTAATAAAGGAGAGATGAAATGAGTAAATATACAAAGCAGGACATTCTTCGCATGGTAGAAGAAGAGGATGTTGAGTTTGTAAGACTTCAGTTTACCGATATATTCGGAACACTCAAAAATGTAGCAATAACTGCAAGTCACCTTGAGAAGGCCTTAGACAATAAATATATGTTTGATGGCTCATCAATAGAGGGATTTGTAAGAATCGAAGAGTCTGATATGTTCTTATATCCGGATCTTGATACTTTTACAATTTTCCCATGGAGACCTCAGCAGGGGAAGGTCGCAAGAATAATCTGTGATGTTTACAAGGCTGACGGAACGCCATTTGAAGGAGATCCGAGATATATACTGAAGAAACAGGTAGAGAAGGCAAAGGAGATGGGTTATACCTTTAATGTTGGTCCGGAGATTGAGTTTTTCTTATTCCATCAGGATGAGAATGGACTTCCAACAACATTAAGCCATGAAAAAGCCGGCTATTTTGATTTGGGACCAACAGACTTTGGTGAGAACGCAAGAAGGGATATGGTTCTTACGTTAGAAGATATGGGGTATGAGATAGAGGCATCTCACCATGAGGTTGCACCGGCACAGCACGAGATTGATTTCAGATATGATGAAGCGATGCAGACTGCAGATAATATTATGACATTTAAGCTTGCAGTTAAAACTATTGCGAAAAGACATGGACTTTTTGCAAGCTTCATGCCAAAGCCAAAGAATGGAGTAAGCGGTTCGGGAATGCATATTAATATGTCTCTTTCAAAGGATGGAAAGAATATATTTGCAGATGATTCCAATCAAATAGGTTTAAGCGACGAAGCCTACTATTTCGTGGGTGGATTAATGAAGCATGTAAAAGGAATGTGTATAATAACAAATCCGTTAATAAATTCATATAAGAGATTAGTTCCAGGCTATGAGGCACCAATTAATATTACCTGGTCAGCAATAAACAGAAGTCCGCTTATTCGAATCCCTGCAACAAGAGGCGAGGGAACAAGAGTTGAGCTTAGAAGTCCGGACCCATCAGCTAATCCATACCTTACACTTGCAGTATGTCTTGCGGCCGGTCTTGATGGAATAAAGAATAAAATTGAGCCGCCGGCAGAGACCCGCATCAATGCTTTTGAGATAAGTAAGGATGAAAAGAAGGCTATGGATATGCATTCTTTACCAGGTGATTTGATTCATGCGGTCAAAGAACTAAAGAGAGATGAATTTGTTCAGGAAGTGCTTGGAACACATATTACAGAAAAATATATCGAGGCCAAGGAAGATGAATGGAACCGGTACAGAGAACAGATTTCAGCGTGGGAAATTGAGGAATATCTATATAAAATATAAAAGGTGAGTGCAAAATTTGAATAATGTTGTTATTGCATTTCCGAAAATGGAAATAGCCAAAAATATCAAAAAAATTCTGGCTTCAAGCGGATATTCAGTAGCAGCAGTTTGTACCTCCGGTGCACAGGCACTAAGCAGTATGGAAGGACTTTCCACGGGAATTATAGTATGTGGCTACAGATTTGTGGATATGATGTACACAGAAGTGTATGAATACATGCCTCCGGGCTTTCAGATGCTGTTGATAGCATCCAAAGAAGTGATTATGGAAAGGAACGTAGATAACCTTGTAAGTATATCTACACCGTTAAGAGTGCACGAATTGCTACAGACGATGGAGATGATGGACTATACCGTTACCCGTCGCCGCAAGAAAATGCGTAAGCAGCCAAAACAGAGAACAGAAGAGGAAAAAGAGACAATATTAAAGGCCAAGCGTCTTATTATGGCAAGAAATGGAATGTCAGAGGAGGAAGCCCATAAATACATACAGAAAAGAAGTATGGATAACGGCGTAGATATTGTCGAGACGGCTCAGGTTATATTGAGCCTTATGGAAGATTGTTAAACGATGGAGGGAGATAAAAATGTTTACAGTTAATGAAAACTATCAGAAGTTACCAGGAAGTTATTTGTTTAGCACAATTGCTAAAAAAGTAGCAGCATATCAGGAAGCAAACCCGGACAAGAATATTATTCGTCTTGGAATTGGTGATGTGACCCAGCCACTTGCACCAGCAATCATTGAGGCTCTTCATGCAGCCGTTGATGAGATGGGAAATGCTCAGACATTCAGAGGATATGCGCCTGACCTTGGATATGAATTCCTTAGAAAAGCAATTGCAGATAATGATTACAAGGCAAGGGGATGTGAGATTAATCCGGATGAGATTTTCGTATCCGATGGAGCAAAGAGTGATTCGGCAAATATTCAGGAGCTATTCGGTGCAGACAGCCGCATAGCAGTTTGTGATCCTGTTTATCCTGTTTATGTCGATTCAAACGTAATGGCTGGAAGAACAGGTACATATGATCCAAAAACAGAGACATGGAGTAACGTAATTTATATGCCATGTACAGCAGAGAATAATTTTGTTCCGGAATTTCCAAAGGAGACACCTGACATAATTTACTTATGCCTTCCAAATAATCCTACAGGAACAACACTTACAAAAGCACAGCTTCAGCAATGGGTAGATTACGCTAATGAAAATGGAGTGGTTATTATTTATGATGCCGCATATGAAGCATATATAAGTGAAGATGATGTACCACATACAATTTATGAATGTGATGGGGCTTTAAACTGTGCAATTGAGCTTAGAAGCTTCTCAAAGAATGCAGGCTTTACAGGAGTACGTCTTGGATTTACAGTTGTTCCAAAGGCTCTTAAATGCGGCGATGTATCGCTTAATGCAATGTGGGCAAGACGCCATGGCACAAAATTCAACGGTGCCCCATACATTGTTCAAAGAGCAGGTGAGGCAGTATACTCAGAAGCTGGAAAAGCACAGCTAAAAGAGCAGGTGGCTTATTATATGAATAATGCCAGGACAATCAAGCAGGGATTAAAGGATGCCGGTTACACAGTATTTGGTGGTGTTAATGCACCATACATCTGGCTTAAAACACCTGATAAGATGACCTCATGGGAGTTCTTTGATTATTTACTTGAGAATGCCAATGTAGTAGGAACTCCGGGCTCTGGATTCGGCCCAAGCGGTGAGGGATATTTCAGACTTACAGCATTTGGAAATTATGAGAATACAGTAAAGGCATTGGAAAGAATTAAAATGCTGTAGTTTGCCGGAAGAAAAATAAAGCCAAGATTTAATTAAAACGTGAAACGTCTAAAAACAGAGAATAAATAAAAAGATACTTAAAAACGTCGGAACACAAATTCGTGGCCGACGTTTTTATTATTAGTATTTTATATATTAAATTAGAAATTAATAACGCGTATAATTACTGGTTTTTCTTAAAACCAGCTCTCTTACGAAGAGTAGGGTCAAGGATTCTCTTTCTGATACGGAGGCTCTCAGGTGTAACCTCAAGAAGCTCGTCTGTATCGATGAAATCGATTGCCTGCTCGAGAGAAAGAATTTTAGGTGGAACAAGTGTAAGCGCATCATCAGCAGAAGAAGAACGGGTATTTGTAAGATGCTTTTTCTTACAAACATTAAGTTCGATATCCTCAGCCTTAGCACACTGTCCAATAACCATTCCAGCATAAACCTTCTCACCAGGTCCGATGAATAATGTACCACGGTCCTGAGCAGAGAAAAGTCCATATGCAACTGACTCACCAGTCTCAAACGCGATAAGAGAACCTGTAGCTCTGTATGCGATTTCGCCCTTAAATGGCTCATATCCATCGAATATTGTATTAAGAATACCGTTTCCCTTAGTATCTGTCATAAACTCTCCACGGTATCCGATAAGACCACGCGAAGGAATGTGGAACTCAAGTCTTGTGTATCCACCAGCGATTGAACCCATGTTTCTAAGCTCACCCTTGCGCTGCTGAAGCTTAGAGATAACTGCACCTGTAAATTCATCAGGAACATCAACATATGCATTCTCCATTGGCTCAAGCTTCTTACCGTTCTCATCATACTTGTATAAAACTTCAGCCTTACTTACAGCAAATTCATATCCTTCACGGCGCATGTTCTCGATAAGAACTGATAAGTGAAGCTCACCACGACCTGAAACCTTGAGTGAGTCAGCACTTTCTGTTTCTTCAACTCTTAAGGAAACATCAGTATTGAGCTCCTTTAAAAGTCTGTCTCTGATATGACGTGAAGTAACGTATTTTCCTTCCTGACCTGCAAGAGGGCTGTCATTAACTATGAAGTTCATCGAAATAGTAGGCTCAGAAATCTTCTGGAAAGGAATTGGCTGTGGATCTTCAGGAGAACAGATTGTATCACCAATACGAATATCTGCGATACCTGAGATTGCAACAATCGAACCAATTTTAGCCTCTGTAACATCTACCTTGTTAAGTCCGTCGTACTCGTAAAGCTTACTGATACGAACCTTAGTACGTTTGTCAGGATCATGGTGGTTAACAACAACTGCCTCCTGATTAACCTTAAGAGTACCATTATCAACCTTACCTACACCGATACGGCCGACATATTCGTTATAATCGATAGTACTGATAAGAACCTGGGTGTTAGCTTCAGGGTCACCTTCCGGAGCCGGAATATAATTGATGATTGTCTCGAAAAGAGGCTCCATGTCTTTTCTTTCATCATTTACATCGTACATTGCATAACCGTTTCTTGCAGAGGCAAAGATGAATGGACAGTCAAGCTGCTCGTCTGAAGCATCTAAATCCATAAAAAGCTCTAAAACTTCATCAATAACCTCATCTGGTCTGGCTTCCGGACGGTCAATTTTGTTAACGCATACGATGATTGGAAGGCCAAGCGAGAGAGCCTTCATAACAACGAATTTTGTCTGTGGCATAACACCCTCGAAGGCGTCAACCACGAGAACAACACCATTAACCATCTTAAGAACTCGCTCAACCTCTCCACCAAAGTCGGCATGTCCAGGGGTGTCGATGATGTTGATTTTTGTATCCTTATATATAACTGCTGTGTTTTTAGAAAGAATTGTAATTCCTCTTTCACGTTCGATGTCATTTGAATCCATTACTCGTTCTGCAACTTCCTCATTCTCGCGGAAAACACCGCTTTGCTTAAGAAGCTCATCAACAAGAGTTGTTTTACCATGGTCTACATGGGCAATGATTGCTATGTTACGAATATCATCTCTAGTTGTTTTCATTAATCTACCTCTTTCTAAAAAGTAACTACCTATTTTTACAACTGCTTAATTCTATCACAATTTTCTGATTTGGCAATACTGTCGACAAGAATTGAGAAAATTTTCTTTTTTTTAATGGTAAAAATATCCATGACGGATTTACAAAAGGAAGGGAGTAAAAATTCATGTCAGATAAAATGTTTGAAAATAACCAGGTGTCAATTGTTGGAGAGATTGTGTCGGATTTCAGATACAGTCATGAGGTGTACGGAGAGGGATTCTATATGGTAGATATCTCAGTACGAAGATTATCGGATTTCGTGGACTACATACCAGTGATGGTGTCCGAAAGACTGATTAATGTAAACGAAGATTACATTGGACAGTTTGTGTACGTTGGAGGACAGTTCAGGTCATTTAATCGTCATGAGGAGCATAAGAACAGACTTGTACTTTCTGTTTTTGCCAGAGAACTCGAATTGTTAGAAAATGGATGCGATGACGATGCATCAAATGAGATTTTCCTTGATGGTTATATCTGTAAGGAATCCATTTACAGAAAAACACCGCTTGGAAGGGAAATCGCAGATTTGCTTGTAGCTGTAAACCGCTCGTACGGAAAATCAGACTACATACCATGTATCTGCTGGGGAAGAAATGCAAGATTTGCATCAGGCTTTGAGGTTGGAACCCATGTGCAGATCTGGGGAAGAATTCAAAGCAGGGAGTATGTAAAAAAATTGAGCGAAACACAGGTAGAGCAGAGAGTTGCATATGAGGTTTCCGTAAGCAAAATCGAATTCTTAGAATAATTTTAGAAAGTTAAATAAAAACTTAAGTTGGAAGTTTGCAAAATGAAAAAATATGTGGTATTTTAATCTGTAGATTTATGTTGATTCGGAGGCATATATGGAAAAAGGTGCAATACAGATTTACTACGGCGATGGTCATGGTAAGTCTACAGCAGCATTTGGAGATGCAGTCAAAGCAGCAGGTGAAGGAAAGTCGGTCATTATAATCCAGTTTTTAAAGGTTAAGGATGAGCAACTTGAACTTTTTATCGAGAGATTAGAGCCGGAGATTAAACTTTTTAATTTTGCAAAGGCAGACTGCCCATATGATCAGCTTGAAGAAGATAAGAGACAGGAAGAGCTGATGAATTTGCAGAATGGTTACAACTATGCAAAGAAGGTTGTTACTACACAGGAGTGCGATGTTCTTATACTTGATGAGATACTTGGTTTAGTTGATGAGGGTGTAATCACGTTTGAGGAGTTTAAGGAGCTTGTTGAGGCAAAGCCTGACGAAATGCAGATAATCTGTACAGGACGTAATTTGGATGAGCGTATGCGGACAATAGTAGACGACATCAGTAATATTGTTCTGGAAAAGTAAAATACGAAATTTAGAGCCATTGCGGACAGCAAGGTAAATTAACCGTCCACAGTGGCTTTATTATAGGAGGAAAGAGATGAGCAAAGAATTAAGTAAGACCTATGATCCAAAAGACATCGAAGAGCGTCTTTACGAGAAATGGGAGAGCAAGGGATATTTTCATGCCGAGGTTGATAGAAGTAAGAAGCCATTCACAATTGTGATGCCACCACCAAATATTACAGGTCAGCTTCATATGGGACATGCCCTTGATAATACAATGCAGGACATTTTAGTTCGTTATAAGAGAATGCAGGGTTACTCAGCACTCTGGCTTCCGGGAACAGACCATGCTTCGATTGCTACAGAGGCAAAGGTAGTAGAGAAGATCAGGGAAGAAGGTCTTACTAAGGAAGATTTAGGCAGAGAGAAATTCTTAGCCAGAGTATGGGACTGGAAGGAAGAATACGGCGGAAGAATTGTAAAACAGCTTAGAAAAATGGGCTCATCAGCAGACTGGGAGCGCGAGCGTTTTACAATGGATGAAGGCTGTAATAAGGCTGTAAAGGAAGTATTCGTAAACCTTTATAATAAGGGACTTATTTATAGAGGAGAGAGAATTATTAACTGGTGCCCACATTGTCTTACATCTCTTTCAGATGCAGAGGTAGAGTATGAAGATCAGAAGGGACATTTCTGGCATCTTCGTTACCCGCTTGCAGATGGTTCAGGCTATATTCAGATGGCAACAACAAGACCAGAGACAATGCTTGGAGATACAGCAGTAGCTGTAAATCCTAACGATGACAGATACAAAGATTTCGTTGGAAAGATGATTGATCTTCCAATCGTTCACAGACAGATTCCAATCGTAGCAGATGATTATGTAGATATGGAATTTGGTACAGGTGTAGTTAAGATTACACCAGCACATGACCCTAACGATTTTGAGGTAGGACTTCGCCATAACCTGCCTGTAATCAATGTTCTTACAGAGGATGCAAAGATTGTAGATGATTATCCTGAGTTTGCAGGAATGGACCGCTACGAAGCAAGAGAGGCAATCGTTAAGGCACTTGATGCAGAAGGAGCACTTGTTAAGATTGAAGAGTACTCACATAATGTAGGAACATGTTACAGATGTCACACAACAGTAGAGCCAAGAGTTTCAAAGCAGTGGTTTGTAAAGATGGAAGAGCTTGCAAAGCCGGCTATCGAGGCTGTTAAGAAGGGTGACACAAAGTTCGTTCCAGAGCATTTTGACAAGACATATTATCACTGGCTTGAAAATATCCGTGACTGGTGTATTTCAAGACAGTTATGGTGGGGACACAGAATCCCGGCCTTCTACTGTGATGACTGCGGTGAGTTAGTTGTAACAAAGGACAACACATGTAAGTGCCCTAAGTGTGGAAAAGAGATGAGACAGGATCCTGACACACTTGATACATGGTTCTCATCAGCATTATGGCCATTCTCAACACTTGGATGGCCTGAAAAGACAGAGGATTTAGATTATTTCTATCCTACAAGCGTACTTGTAACTGGATACGATATCATCTTCTTCTGGGTAATCAGAATGATGTTCTCTGGACTTGAGCACACAGGAGAGGTTCCATTTAATACAGTACTTATTCACGGACTTGTAAGAGATTCACAGGGACGTAAGATGAGTAAGTCGCTTGGTAACGGAATTGATCCGCTCGAGGTTATTGATAAATATGGAGCAGATGCTCTCAGACTTACACTTATTACAGGTAATGCACCAGGAAATGACATGCGTTTCTACTGGGAGAGAATTGAGAATTCAAGAAACTTTGCAAACAAGGTATGGAATGCATCACGTTTTATCATGATGAATCTTGAGGGAGTAGATTTAAAGACTCCTGCAAACGATGAGCTTCACACATCAGACAAGTGGATTCTTTCTAAGCTTAACAAGCTTACTAAGGATGTAACTGATAACATGGATAAATATGAGCTCGGAATTGCAGTTTCAAAGGTATATGACTTCATCTGGGATGAGTTCTGTGACTGGTACATCGAGATTGCAAAGGTTCGTACTTATAAGAAGGATGAGGACCCACAGTCTGCTAACGCAGCACTCTGGACACTTAAGACAGTACTTCTTAAGGCACTTAAGCTTCTTCACCCATTCATGCCATTTATTACAGAAGAAATCTTCTGTTCACTTCAGACATATGGAGTACAGGAAGGTGAGAAGCTCGAAGAGACAATCATGCTTTCACAGTGGCCTGAGTATTCGCCAGAGTGGGATTTTGCAGCAGAAGAGACAGCAATCGAGAGAATTAAAGAGATGGTTAAGGGAATCCGTAACGTACGTACAGAGATGGATGTACCACCATCAAGAAAAGCTAAATTATATATAACATCAGAAGATGCAGCAGTAAGAGATATCTTCGAGGCTAACAAAGAGGTATATGTAAACCTTGCATTTACCAGTGAAATCTCAGTACAGCAGGGCAAGGACGGAATCGGCGACGATGCAGTATCAGTAGTTATTCCGGGAGCAGTAGTTTACCTTCCACTTGAAGACCTTGTAGATTTCGAGAAGGAGAAGGAGAGACTTAACAAAGAAAAGGAAAAGCTTACAAAGGAGCTTGCACGTTCAAGAGGAATGCTTGCTAATGAGAAGTTTTTAAGTAATGCTAAGCCGGAAAAGGTTCAGGAGGAGAAAGAAAAGCTTGCAAAATATGAGCAGATGATGGAACAGGTTGAACAAAGACTTGCCTCTTTCTCTTGAAAAAAGCTGACATGAATGGTATTATGGTACTATATATGTCAGTATTATTTCTGATACGTAATACCCTGGCATATATGTCAGGGTATTTTTTTCAACAAAAAAGCTTTTATAAAGTTTTTAGTGAATAAATATAACAGTAAAATTCATTAAAATTGAGGAAGAACTATATGGCCGAAGCAACAAAGAGAGAACCGGTTTTACGAACTTCATATGACGAGATGGAAGCTTACCTCCTTCTTCCATTAATTAACGCTGATGAGGAATACACAATCAGCGATATAATGAGTGCGCTTAGTAATCACAGAATTACTTTTGGAATTGACCAGGAGGTGATTCTGGATATGATTACTAACCGTGTATATGGTAAGGAGATTAAGATTGCCTCTGGTCGTAAATGTGTAGATGGTATAGATGCCAAATATACATATAATTTTAATTATGATTTGAATAGAACACCGAAAATACGCGAAGATGGAAGTGTAGATTATTGGAGTATCCATCTGGTAGAGGTTGTAGAAGCCGGACAGGTTATTGCCATTTATTCTGAGCCACAGCCTGGTGTTGACGGCATGACAGTAACCGGAAAGCTTATAAAGGCGAAAAGAGGAAGACCTCTTCCACCTATAGCGGGAAGGGGATTTACCAGATCAGAGGATAACAGGATATATACTGCAGATCTTGCTGGAAAAATTGAGATGAAGAACAACAGAATAATGATTTCACCTGTATATGAAATCTTTGGTAATGCAGATCTTGCTACAGGCAAGATTGATTTCAGGGGTGATGTCATAATTCACGGTAATGTCACGACTGGTGCATCAATAAAGTGTACCGGAACTGTAACGATAGATGGAACTGTTGAAGGTGCTATAATAAATGCGGGTAAAGATATTATGCTCCGGGGTGGTATTATAGGCGGAGAAAAGGCCTACATCAGAACAAAAGGCAATATCCATGCAAAATTTATCGAATATGCCAGGGTTGAAGCGGATGGATACATTGAAGCCACCTCAGCCATGAACAGTACAATTATCAGCTATGACAGAGTCTACTTTAGTGGAAGAAATGCATCTGTGGTAGGGGGATCCATATATGGATGTGCCGGAATTGAAGCAAATAACTTTGGTAATCTTACAGAGATAAGAACTGAAATTCATGCCGGAGTACATAAAGAGCTTAGAGAGAAGGTTTACCGGCTTGAAAAGCAGATTGAAGAGCATAATTCATTAATTGAGAAAATTAATATAGGAATAGAACAATTTGATCAGCTTGCGAAAGAGAAAGGAATTGATGGCAGAAATGATGAGAGAAGAGTCTCTCTTCTTAGAACCAGGATTTCAAAGCAGGCAGATATTGCAACAGACACTGATGAACTGGTAAAACTTAATGGAATTGTTGAGAATTCTAAAAATGCATCAGTAAAGGTACTTCATAAAGTATATCCCGGAGTTTTTGTATGTATCAATGATTCAAAGGTGCTTATGAGGACAAAGCAGGAATATGTAGAATTTATTGAGAGAAGCAATAAAGTTGTTATGTTGTCAATGGTATCGGATATTGTAAGATAATGTATTTTTCTGCGATATTTTTCTATTGCATAAATAAGCCACTGTATTATAATATGTAATGCAGTGGCTTTTTTGTATGTCATTTTGGAGGAATATGTAATGATTAATTTTGAAGAAGAACTTAAAAATTTTGAACCTAGTCTAGAAGTAGAGGAAGCTGAGTCTGCGATTTATAATCAGGATCTTACAGATGTAACAGACATAATTGCAGAAATTCTCAGAGAAAAGAATTAAGAGAGGTTTGAAATGATTTGTTATAGATGTAATGAGGATGCCGGGAACAGATTGGTATGTCCAGGGTGTCAGGCAGATCTTAGTAAATTTCAAAAAGCTGTAAGAATATCCAATTCATATTATAATGATGGACTTAACAAGGCAAATGTAAGAAATTTATCTGGAGCAATAGATAGTCTTAGACGCAGTCTGAAATTTTATAAGTACAACACTAAAGCGAGAAATCTTTTAGGTTTAGTATACTACGAAATAGGTGAAGTGGTAGATGCGCTAAGTGAGTGGGTTATCAGTACAAGCTATCAACCGGATGATAATCCTGCAAGCAGGTATTTACAGGCCATACGTAAGAACAGAAGTCAGCTTGAGGCGGTCAATCAGACAATTAAAAAATATAATCAGGCATTAGTCTACTGCAGGCAGGGGAGCAAGGATTTAGCTATTATCCAGCTTAAGAAGGTTCTTTCGCTTAATCCTAAGCTTGTAAAGGGACATCAGCTATTGGCACTTCTGTATATAGAAGACGGTCAATTGGAAAAGGCTAAGAAATCTCTGCGTAATGCCGGCAAGATAGATACTGACAATACAACCACACTTAGATATCTTAAGGAGGTTAACAGAAGGCTAAAAGAAAAGGGCAAGGATAAGAAGCCTAAGGATGACGATCTGATTCATTATCAGAGTGGCAATGAGATGATTATCATGCCTAAGAGATTCAGGGAAAGCTCAATTGGAAGTACTTTGCTGTACATATGCATAGGACTTTTGATTGGAGCGGCCGTTACAAGCTGGGTTATCGTGCCTAGTGTTAAAAATATTGCCAAAGAGGATGCAAAAAAACAGTTAATCGAGGCGAGTGATACCATATCAACTAATGGTCAGGTTATCGATGGGCTTAATGAGCAGATAGCAGGTCTTCAGGCACAGCTTGAGGAGGCAAAGAACAGTCAGGAAGCTGTTGCAACACAGATTGAATCATACGAGAAGTTATTAGATGCTTATATTATATATACAACAGGAGATGCTGTTGCAACAGGAGAAGCATTAGCTACTATTGATACTTCGTTGCTTAGTGAAAATGCACTTAATAATTACAATACGCTTAATGATGCTATATATAATTCTTATATGGAGCAGTTATATAACAGAGCGTATTCCAGCTACGGCAGAGGAGATAATCAGGCAGCAATTGATGATTTCCTCAAGATTATTGCAAAAGACCAGAATTTCAAGGATGGTTCTGCTGTGTATTATCTTGCACAGGCTTACAGACGTAATAATGATCTGGAGACAGCAAAGCAGTATTATCAGTATGTGATTGATAATTTCCCTGGTACAGAGAAGGCCAGGACGGCAAAGAATTATGTAAATGCGCAAAATTAATATGGTTACGAAAGACACATTTCCGAGAGGGAGTGTGTCTTTTTTTAGGGACGGGGCTTTTGGCATGAGGAGCGCCCTTTGGCCTGCGAAACAAATGCCAATGGGCGATCCTCATGCCAAAAGTCCCGTCCCTAAGAAAGGAGAAAATATGTACAATTATAAAATTATAGAAGACAAACTATTTTATACAATGCCAAAGGAAATTGATCAGCATGTAGCTACCGGAATATGCCAGGAGATGGACATGCTTATAGATGCAGGTGGAATCAGACATGTGATTATGGATTTTGGTGCGACAACCTTCATGGATAGTTCCGGTGTTGGAATAATTATTGGCAGAAACAGAAAACTAAAGTTATATAACGGAACTATAAGCGTGGAAAATCTGTCGGAGAGAATGAAACGCATATTCAGGGTTACAAATCTTTATAGTCTTGTTGAGGAGGTGAAATGATGGAAAATCATATGGAGTTATGCTTTGATGCAGCAAGTGTTAATGAGTCTTTTGCAAGAATGGCAGTAGTAGCATTTATTAGTGAGCTTGACCCAACGTTAGAAGAGCTTGAGGATGTCAGAATGGCGGTATCGGAGGCTGTAACAAACGCCATTATTCATGGATATAATAATAGGGAAAATGAGAAGGTCTGGATAAAATGTAAGTATAAGGATGAAAAATTCGAGATTGAGATAGAGGACAAAGGCGTTGGAATAGCGGATGTACATAAGGCAATGGAACCTTTTTATACAACAGACGAAGGCCAGGAAAGAGCCGGAATGGGATTTGCCTTTATGAATGCCTTTATGGATGAAGTCTCGGTAGAGTCAGAATTGGGGAAGGGAACAATTGTAAAAATGAAAAAGGAAATAGGGCGTGGAAGCATATGAAAAAACGAAGGATGAAGGATGGAAAGAGGACATCCGCAAGGCACAAAATGGAGATAAGGAGAGCAAGGATAAAGTATTTTGTGATAACCAGGGCCTTTTGTATATGGCTGCAAAACGATTTACCGGACGGGGTTATGAGCTCGAAGAGCTAATTCAGATTGGAGCAATGGGACTTTTAAAAGCCATAGAGAGATTTGACTTAGATTCCGAATACAGTTTTTCGACATATGCAGTTCCAGTGATAATAGGTGAGATTCAGCGATTTTTCAGGGATGATTCAATGCTGCACATAAGCCGTTCAATAAAAGACAATGCAAGGAAAATTGCAGCTGTAAGCGAAAAATATAAAAGAGAGAAAAATGAAGAATTATCGATTGGACAGCTTATGGAATTGACTAATCTGTCACGCGAAGAGATAATCTGCGCACTTGATGCTGGAAAAAGTGTGGAGTCCATATATAAACCTATTGGAGAAGATTTGATGCTTTACGATAGCCTGGAGGACAGGAAAAATCCGCAAAACGAAGTGATAAGCCGGTTGACGGTGAATAAACTTCTGGGGGACCTTGATGAAAAACAGAGCGCTCTTATTAAATATAGATATATGGATAATCTGACGCAAAGTCAGACTGCTGAAAAAATGGGGATGAATCAGGTGGCGGTTTCGAGGCTTGAAAAGAAAATATTGAAGAGCATGTATTGTAAAATAGTATAAAAAATCTATTAAAAAGTTATTAAAAATGTAAAAAAATGTTATAAAATGCCGAATTTGATTATAAAGCTTGAAAAATAAATACATAGTAGTAAAATGAGTTAGTAAAAATGTTCTAGTGCCAGAAGACTAGAGAATAAGGTAAACAGAGGTGAGAAAAATGTTAAACATACCATTGTGGCTATGTATTCCATTTGCAGGCTTATTACTATGTATCGCAGTTTTACCACTGGTAAAGCCTGAATGGTGGGAGAAAAACAGACTATACGCAGTTATTGCATGGTCATTATTATTTATTATTCCTTTTGCAGTTAAGTTCGGACCATCAGAGGCAACCGAGATTGTACTTGAATGTATAATCAATGATTACCTGACATTTATTGTTCTTTTATTTGGACTATTCTGCGTTGCTGGTAATATTAAGTTAGAGGGTAACCTTGCCGGTAACCCACGAGTTAACGTATTATTGCTTACAATTGGAACATTACTTTCAAGCTGTCTTGGAACAACAGGTTCAAGTATGTTACTTGTTCGTCCGATTATTCAGATGAACTCATGGAGAAAAAATAAAACACATATAATGGTGTTCTTTATTTTTCTCATTTCTAATATAGGTGGATGTCTTACAC
>JAXJVZ010000037.1:0-3476 GCA_036308285.1 Agathobacter sp.
GAAAAGCAGGGCTTTGAGGTTACTTATCTCGATGTTGATGAGAACGGTGTTGTAAAGCTTGATGAGTTAAAGAAAGCAATCAGAGAAGATACAATCCTTATATCAATAATGTTTGCAAATAACGAAATCGGAACGATTGAACCAATTAAGGAAATTGGAAAGATAGCCCATGAGAACGGAATAATTTTTCACACGGATGCAGTCCAGGCATATGGACATGTTTCAATTAATGTCGATGAATTAGGAATTGATATATTAAGTGCCAGCGGTCATAAGATAAACGGACCAAAGGGTGTTGGTATTATGTATTTAAGAGATACTGTAAAAATAGGTTCATTCATTCACGGCGGAGCACAGGAGAGAGGCAGAAGAGCAGGAACACATAATACACCAGGAATTGTAGGTTTTGCAAAGGCTACAGAGGTTGCCGTTAAGAAGCTTGAAAAGAGACATGAATATGAGAGTGCTCTTCGTGATTACCTTATTGAGAGAATAGAAAATGAGGTACCATACGCAAAACTAAACGGACACAGAACAGACAGACTTTCAAATAATGTCAATTTTTCTTTTAGGTTCATAGAAGGAGAATCGCTCCTTATAATGTTAGACCAGAAAGGAATCTGTGCATCAAGTGGTTCGGCATGTACATCAGGTTCTCTTGATCCGTCCCATGTACTCCTTGCAATTGGACTACCACATGAAATAGCGCATGGTTCGCTTCGTCTTACTTTATCGGATGAGACAACAAAAGAAGAAATAGATTATGTAGTTGAACAGATTAAATTTGTAGTGGACAGGCTAAGAAGCATGTCACCATTATATGAAGATTTTATTAAACAAAAGTAACTAGTCAGAAACCCTATCATGCGGTTTTGCGAATGTATGGGTGTGGTTTAGGAATAGTTATAGACAAAAGTAAGCAGAGAGGATAAAAAAAATGAGTCAGGTAGTAGAATACAGCGATAAGGTAATGGATCACTTTACAAATCCAAGAAATGTTGGAGAGATAGAGGATGCCTCAGGTGTTGGAACAGTAGGTAATGCAAAGTGTGGAGATATCATGAGAATATATCTTGATATCAAAGACAATGTAATAAAAGATGCGAAGTTTAAGACCTTTGGATGCGGCGCAGCCGTTGCAACAAGTAGTATGGCAACAGAGCTTATTATTGGAAAGACAGTAAATGAAGCTCTTCTTATTACAAACAAAGCAGTTATGGAAGCATTAGACGGACTTCCACCTGTAAAGGTACACTGTTCGCTTCTTGCAGAAGAGGCTATTCATGCGGCACTTTGGGATTATGCAACCAAGAACAATCTTAAAATTGAAGGCTTAAAGCCACCGGTAGAGGATATCGACGAGACAGAAGAATTCTATGAGATGGAAGGGGATAACTAATCCGTTTACTACAGATATAATGTAGTTTGACTAAGTTACTGCTTTCACAAAAATTATATGGATTTAGACGGTAAATAACCTGATAGTATATACGATTAGCCACTCAAATTTGGAAGTGTTTACCTCCTGAAAAAAGAAAATAAGGTTAGAGGCGGTAAAAGTCGGATAATGTATACGGTTTGCCACTCGAATTTGAAAATATTTACCGCTTGAAAAAAGAAAATAAGGTTAGAGGCAGTAAAAGTCGGATAATGTATACGGTTTGCCACTCGAATTTGAAAATATTTACCGCTTGAAAGAAGAAAATAAGGTTGCAGACGGTAAATGACTTGATAGTATATACGATTAGTCACTCAAATTTAAAATGCTTACCTCATGAAAGAAGAAAATAAGGTTACAGACGGTAATTAAATGGATTTAGCTCAAGTATGCTGAGGAGTTCCTGAATAATGTAAAAAAAGACACGAAACCAGTTTTCAGGTTGACATATAATACCATAGATGTTATCTTAAGGTTAACTCTTTGCACTGCATATAAATCTACAGTACAAACTGAGCAGACCATTGACGTGTTATCTCTAGTTGGAGAAGACTCCCACTTCTATAAGTGGTGAGTATAGATGATATTTGTCTCAGTGGGAGTCTCAATCTCCAACTGAGATAAAAGCCTCCGGCGGATTGCAGGAATGCGCAGAGGAAGATGTCAGCAAAGCTGACGCGCATTCCGCAGCAAGAACGCTGGAGCGTTCTTGAATAATTGAGAACAGGTTAAGGAGTCGGGCCAATAATTGGCAGTGGAATTTTCACATCCACGGGACAGTAGTTACTAATACTGAATCGTGGGTGTTTTTTTATCTATTTATCTAGCGTTCGCTAAAATACCCACATTTATTAAGAAATTACTATAAAAGTGCTATAGAGCTATCCGATTATCAAAATAAGAAAGGTGGCTAAAAGTATGGAAAAAGTAACAGAAAATGAATTTATGAGAGTGGCAAATAAGGTGTCATGTATTACAATTATTCAGAATGTGCTACTTGCGGTATTTAAATTGTTTGCCGGAATTTTCGCACATTCGAATGCTATGATAAGTGATGCAATCCACTCGGCGTCGGATGTATTTAGTACAATTGTTGTAATTATTGGAGTGAGACTTGCATCGAAGGATTCTGATAAAGAGCATCCTTATGGACATGAGAGACTAGAGTGTGTGGCTGCAATTATTCTTTCGGTAGTACTACTTTTTACTGGATTAGAGATAGGTTCACAGGCATTTAAGGACATAATTCATGGAAATTATGGAGAACTTGAAGTTCCGGGAATGCTGGCATTAGTCGCAGCAGGAGTCTCAATTGTAACAAAAGAAGTTATGTTCTGGTACACAAGACACAATGCAAAGAAAATCGATTCGGGCGCACTTATGGCAGATGCATGGCATCATCGCTCTGATGCATTATCATCAATTGGAGCATTAATAGGTATCGGCGGAGCAATGCTTGGCTTCCCGGTAATGGATTCGATAGCGAGTCTTGTAATTTTCGTATTTATTGCAAAAGCGGCATATGACATTTTCAAAGATGCAATGGATAAAATGGTAGATCATTCCTGCGATGAAGAGACAGAGAAGGCAATTTATGATGTAGCAGTGGCTCATGAAGAGGTACTTGGAATTGATTTACTTCAGACAAGAATATTTGGAAACAAAATATATGTGGATGTTGAGATACAGGTTAATGAAGCATACACTTTGCAGAAAGCACATAATATTGCTGAGGAAGTACATGAAAGCATTGAGCAGAAGTTCCCGAAGGTAAAGCATGTTATGGTGCATGTGAATCCAGCACATTCTTAGGAACTACATTCTTAGGGACGGGGCAATTTTGCCACGTCCCTATTAAATTGTATATTATGAATATTTCTCGTTATTATGGACAAAATAATAGCAAAATGGAGTTTATAATTTGTTAATAAAGTTTATGATTTTTTATTAGCACTCACCATTGACGAGTGCTAATAATGGTGGTATAACATAATCAGACGAAGGAAATAGAAGTTTAGACGTCAAAGAAATTGAAAAA
>JAXJVZ010000038.1:0-4081 GCA_036308285.1 Agathobacter sp.
CTTGATGACTTATTCTCACAGATTCAGTCAGGTAATATGAAAGAACTTAATCTTATTGTTAAGGCTGATGTTCAGGGTTCAGTTGAAGCAGTTAAGCAGAGTCTTGTAAAACTTTCAAATGAGGAAGTATTAGTTAAGGTAATCCATGGCGGAGTTGGTGCAATCAACGAGTCAGACGTTATTCT
Source organism: Agathobacter sp. (assembly GCA_036308285.1). Classification (GTDB taxonomy): domain Bacteria; phylum Bacillota; class Clostridia; order Lachnospirales; family Lachnospiraceae; genus Roseburia. Next base: position 186 of record JAXJVZ010000038.1, read on the forward strand.
TGCCTCTGCATCTAATGCAATTATCATTGGATTTAACGTTCGTCCAGATCCAATTGCTAAGCAGACAGCTGAGAATGAAGGTGTAGACGTAAGACTTTACAAGGTAATTTACAATGCTATCGAGGATATCGAGGCTGCCATGAAGGGACTTCTTGATCCGATTTTCGAAGAGAAGGTTATTGGTCATGCAGAAATCAGACAGATATTCAAGGCTTCAGGTGTTGGTAATATTGCCGGTTCATATGTGCTTGATGGATATATGGAGAGAGGCTGCAAGATAAGAATTTCGCGTGAGGGTGAGCAAATCTTTGATGGAGATCTAGGATCACTTAAGAGATACAAGGATGATGTTAAACAGGTAAAAGCTGGTTACGAATGTGGTCTTGTATTTGACGGATTCAACGAGATTCAGGAGCTTGACATCGTAGAGGCATATATGATGGTTGAGGTGCCTAGATAATCTTTTAGAAAGTGAAATTATTATGAGAAAAAACAGTATTAAAAATATTCGTATTAATGAAGAAGTAATGCGTGAGCTTTCTAATATAATTCGTGGGGACATTAAGGACCCACGAATTAATCCTATGACAAGTGTAGTAGCAGTTGAGGTTGCTCCTGATTTAAAGACTGCAAAGGCTTATATCAGTGTTCTCGGTGATGAACAGTCGCAGAAGGATACACTTGCTGGTTTAAGAAGCGCAGAAGGATATATCAGACGCTCACTTGCAAAGAGCATAAATCTTCGTAATACACCACAGATAACTTTTATTATTGATCAGTCAATTGAGTATGGAGTAGAAATGTCCAGAAAGATTGATGAGATTACAAAGGATTTAAAAGATGAATAATATTAATAGTCTTGATGAAGTGCTTTGGGGTGTAAAAACTGTAGCAATAGCCGGTCATGTAAGACCAGATGGTGATTGTGCAGGTTCAACACTTGCTGTATATAATTACATCAAAGATAATTATGAAGAAGTGGATGTTAGATTATACCTTGAGCCTATTCCAAATATTTTTAAATTTTTAAGATATTCATCAGAGATAAGAAGTGAATATACTGATGAGATTGATTTTGATTTGTTTATCGCGTTAGATTGCGGTGATACTGGCAGATTGGGAAATGCAGCAAAATATTTTGAAAAAGCAAAGAAAACGGTTTGTATAGATCATCATGTAAGTAATGCAAATTTTGCTGATTTAAATTATGTTTTTCCAGAAGCAAGCAGTACATGCGAACTTGTATTTGAGCTTATTGACAAAGAAAAACTAACAAAGGAAATTGCTGAATGCCTTTATACTGGTATGGTGCATGATACAGGTGTGTTCCAGTATTCATGTACATCTGCAAAGACAATGAATATCGGTGGAATTCTTATGGAATCCGGTATCGATTATTCTAAAATTGTTGATGAGACTTTTTATACAAAGACCTTTAACCAGAACAAGATATTAGGAAAAGCACTTTTAAATAGTGAACTTTATCTTGATGGTCAGGTTATTTTAAGTTGTATTACACAGAAAGAAATGAAGGAGTATGATGTTCTTCCAAAGCATTTAGATGGTATTGTTAATCAGCTTAGAATTACAAAAGGTGTAAGAGTTGCTGTTTTTTTGTACGAAAATGAAGATGGAAGCTACAAAGGAAGTCTTCGAGTTAATGATGACACAAATGTTGCAGAAGTTGCTGCCGTATTCGGCGGTGGTGGTCATGTAAAAGCTGCAGGTTTTTCAATTGAAGGACCACTTGATGTGGTAGTTGAGAAAGTTATTAAAGCAATACAGGAGAAAATGTAAAATATATGGTTAACGGAATCATAAATGTTTACAAGGAGAAAGGCTTTACAAGCTTTGATGTAGTTGCTAAAATGCGTGGTATTTACCACCAGAAAAAGATTGGACACACAGGTACCCTCGATCCGGATGCGGAGGGGGTACTTCCAGTTTGCCTGGGAAAAGCTACAAAAGTTTGTGATATGCTTACAGACAGAGATAAAGAGTATAGGGCTGTTATGCTTTTGGGTGTTACAACAGACACCCAGGACATTACGGGAGAAGTACTTAAAGAAAGCCTTGTTGAAGCTTCAGAGGAAGAGGTAAGACAGGCTGTCATGAAGTTCGTCGGGAAAATCGACCAGATTCCGCCAATGTACTCTGCTCTTAAAGTAAATGGTCAGAAATTATGTGACCTTGCAAGAGCAGGAGTTACTGTAGAACGTAAAGCAAGACCGATTGAGATATATTCCATTGTGATTGAAGATATTAATTTACCAGAGGTTACACTGACAGTAAGGTGTTCAAAAGGAACATATATTAGAACTCTTTTTAATGATATAGGTCAGGCATTAGGCTGTGGCGCATGTATGAAATCATTACTTAGAACAAATGCGGCTGGTTTTAGACTTGCTGATTCACATAAATTAAGTGAATTAGAAAAGGCGCCTTTTATGGATATTATCCCAATAGATAAAGTGTTTGATAGTTATCCTAAGATTAATTCAACTGAGATAGCTTTAAAACTTGTTGAAAATGGAAACAGGCTGCCGGCAGAATTTGTATCGACAGATATTCTGCCTGAGGCAGATAAAAAATACAGGTTATATGATCATAATGAACGTTTTATAGGTGTGTATACATACATGTCAGAAACGGATGATTATAAGCCGGTAAAAATATTTATGGATTGATATGATTAGTTTTAAGAATACATTGGATTTTTTTCTTGAAAAAGAGTCTGTAATTACTTTTGGAAAATTTGATGGATTACACAGAGGTCATGAGCTTCTTATGGATAATCTTAAGGAAAAAAAAGCTTTATGTGGATATCAGACAGTTGTATTTACTTTTGATATTCCTCCCAAAAGAGGCTTGACAGGAGAAATATCCAAACAGATAACAACAAATGAAGAAAAAGAGCAGATTTTTGAAGTGGCTGGGGTGGATTGCCTGATTGAATGCCCATTTGTGCCTGAGGTGATGACTCTTGAACCGGAAGCTTTTATCAGGTGGATTGTAGAGAAGCTTAAAGTTAAAGCTGTTGTGGTAGGTGATGATTTCTGCTTTGGTCATAACAGGAGTGGTAATCATGAAACTCTTAAACAGTTTGAAAAAAAATACGGTTATGAAACCATTGTTGTTGATAAAGTAAAAGACAATGACAGAGATATCAGCAGTACATATATACGTGAAGAAATCGCGGCTGGTAATATTGCAAAAGCAAATAAGCTGCTTGGATATCCTTTTTTTGTAAGAGGTCTGGTTGTACATGGCAGGAAAATTGGCAGAACAATTGGGATTCCGACTATCAATATGATTTTGCCGGAGGAAAAGCTGTTACCTCCTTTTGGTGTGTATATTACAAGAGTGTGTATAGGGGACAGCTGGTATGCAGGTGTTTCTAATGTGGGTTGTAAGCCGACTATTGAAGGTGATAATCCTGTAGGCCTTGAGACTTATATTATAGATTTTTGTCAGGATGTGTACGATAAGCTTGTAGCAGTGCAGTTTATTGAGTTTATCAGACCTGAAATGAAGTTTAATTCTATTGAAGAGTTAAAGCAGCAAATGAATAATGATATTGCCAAAACTGTGAAATATTACAGAAATATTACGGAAATGTGTTGACATTGTTATAAAACGTTGTTATACTCGTCAAAGGTTGTTTAGTTTGAGTTCGGAGGAATTATGAGAGTAAACAAGAATAAGATGTCACATGTTTCTATGATTTTGGCAGGAACTGTACTTGCAGGAACTATTTTAGGAACTGCAGAACCGGCAATGGCTATCGAAAAGAAGTCGGTAGCTAATCTTACAGCAGGAGTTACATATGTAATTAATGATGAGATGATTGACGGTTCACTTATTACAGCTGGTCTTACTTCAGTAACAATTTCAGC
>JAXJVZ010000039.1:0-1570 GCA_036308285.1 Agathobacter sp.
ACCTTAGCAATGACGTATGGCAGTTAATTGTAAGATACACTAATGACTTATCGGAACTTGAAAGAAAATATCCCAGAATAAGAACTATCACTCTTTTAAATGGATACGGCATTATTTTTACTCCACGTGAATTTATTGACGCCATTGCCTCTGAAGAGAGAATCATATATATAGAAAAACCTAAAAGTTTTTATTATCAGACATTCTCTGCCCGACAAACCTCATGTATTAACAGTGCCCAGAACCGTTATTCAAATTTACTTACCGGGCGAGGAACCTATGTGGCAATCATTGACTCCGGAATTGACTATTCACATCCTGATTTTAGAAATCCTGATGGCTCTACCCGGATAAAATATCTATGGGACCAGACAATCAACCAAACTGTATCCTCCCCCCATAACCTGCAACCTAATATTAATCCCATTCCTTTCGGTACAATTTATGATGAAGCAACAATTAATATGGCCTTATCGGCAGCTACGGCGGAAGAAAAATATAACATCTGTCCAAGCATTGACATATCAGGTCACGGAACTCACGTAGCCGGTATTGCTGCTGGAAATGGTGCTGCATCAGATGGTATAAACCGCGGTGTTGCATATGAAGCCTGGCTGATAATTGTAAAACTTGCACCAGTTAGCAATACAACTTTTCCCGGTACAGTATCAATTATGACAGCTGTAGACTTTTGCATAAGACAAAGCCTTTTGCTTAATTCCCCGGTTGCAATTAATCTTAGCTTTGGAAATACCTATGGTTCACATAGTGGCTCATCTTTACTCGAGACATATCTTGATTCTGTCATGGGCTTATACCAAAGCTGCATCGTAGTAGGAAGTGGAAATGAAGGAAGCAGTGCCGGGCACGCATCATTTTCCAAGGATTCTAACCGGAATACTCAGGAAATATCTGTCAGTGATTTTACCCCAAACCTTTCTATCCTGCTTTGGAAAAGATTCTGGGATGATGTCACTTTCGAACTTACCGCGCCAAATGGACAATACCTCTTACTCCCCTCAGAAGCAGGCGGCTACAACTTTACAATTGGTAATGATAATGTTTTTATCTTTATTGGAGAGCCTACGCCATATAACATATTTCAGGAATATTTTATAGAGCTTCAAAATGATAAAAATTCATATATTTCTCCTGGCATATGGCGAATTTCATATAAAAATAATTCCCAAAAAGAAGTGGGCAATATCTCCCTCTGGTTAACAGCCTCTGGCACACGAAGTCAGGCAACCCGTTTTTTAACACCTGATATATACACTACCCTTACCATTCCCTCTACAGCATCCAAAGTAATCTCTGTAGGTGCTTACGATTCAAACACTGACCGAATAGCTTCATTTTCCGGAAGAGGATATACATGGGGAAATCCTATGTATAAGCCAGATCTTGTTGCACCAGGAGTTGATATAAGCTCATGCTCCCCGGGCGGCGGATATACTGTAAGAAGTGGAACTTCAATGGCTACTCCTTTTGTAACAGGATGTTGTGCAGCACTTATGCAATGGGGAATAATCGAAGGAAATGATGCATTTTTATATGGAGAAAAAATGAA
>JAXJVZ010000040.1:0-4776 GCA_036308285.1 Agathobacter sp.
ATGATCATCATAGACTTTATCAATATGAAGTCAAAAGAGGACGAACAGGAGCTGATCGATATTCTTCGCAAAGAATTGAAAAAGGATGTTGTTCCGTGTCAGTTTATTGATATCACGAAACTTGGATTGGTAGAAGTAACACGTAAAAAAGTACAGCGTTCCCTCAAAGAAATTCTTCGCTAAATGGATGGTATATATTCATCCGTTTTGGAGATCATAAGTTTATAGTTTGTTTATAGAGTTTATAAAAAGTTATTAGCACTCTCTATTGACGAGTGCTAATAATGGTGGTATAACATAATCAGACGAAGGAAATAGAAGTTTAGACGTCAAAGAAATTGAAAAAAGAAAGGAAGGATGACTTATGTTGATGCCTAGTTTATTCTATGATGATTTTAATTTATTTGATGATGTTTTTGGAGGACCTTGGTTTGACAATCGAGAAATCAAGAACGTGGAAAAGAAACTCTATGGACATAATGCGAAGAACATGATGAGCACAGATATTAAGGAGACTGCCGACAGTTATGAGATGGTAGTTGATCTTCCAGGATTCAAGAAAGAGGATGTATCAGTTGAACTTGATAAGGGTTACCTGACAATTACAGCAGCAAAGGGACTTGAGCAGAATGAAGCAGAGTCAGAGGAAGCAAAGAAAGAAGGAAGATATATCCGAAAAGAAAGATATAGCGGAGAATATAAGAGAAGCTTCTATGTAGGTGATTATCTTACTCAGGAGGATGTCAAAGCGAAATTCAAGCATGGACTTCTTACACTTGATTTCCCTAAGAAAGAAGCACCAAAGATTAATACAAACAAGTTTATAGCTATAGAAGGTTAATTCTAGGCTAAAAAAAGCTTGCTACCTCCTGTAGGTAGCAGGCTTTTTGAATTTATAGGAAAGTTCTACTTTACTAATAAAGTCAAACGCTCCGCGAGGATGCAATCTGTGTGGAGTAGAAGATGCACTTTCGTGCCCACACGGGCGCGCAAAGAGTCACAAAGTGAATCTTTGTTCAATATAAAATTGGAGGTGAGATGTATGAGCAAAAGAGATTATTATGATGTTCTTGGAATTTCTAAGCATTCAAGTAATCAGGACATAAAGAAGGCGTACAGGAAGCTTGCAAAGAAATATCATCCTGATACAAATCCGGGAGATGAAAAGGCGGAGAAGCTTTTCAAGGAAGTTACAGAAGCCTATAACGTACTTTCAGACGAAGAAAAAAGAAAGCTGTACGACCAGTTCGGCCATGCTGCATTTGACGGAAGTATGGGTAGCAATCCTGAAGATTTTGCCAATTCCTACCAAGGTCATTTCAGGAGTGGAAGCAGCGGAAATGGCACGCATAGAGAATACTATTACAGCGGCAATATGGATGATATGTTTGATGATGTATTTGGCAGTTTCTTTAATAGGGGAAGGAGAACTAATCCATTTGCTTCCGATGAAGATTTTGAATTTGAGAGCAGTAGAGCAGCTGATATAACAAGTGAAATAACTGTATCGTTTAGGGAAGCTGCTTTAGGCTGTGAGAAGAGAATTTCTTTTGATGATGGTTCTCTTGGTTTGTTAGATGTAAAAATACCAGCAGGAATTGCGGAAGGACAGAGCATCCGCCTTAAAGGAAAAGGAAGAAATGGACGAAATGGAAAATCAGGAGATTTAATAATAAAGATTCATATCCGTAGTGACAGCAGATTCAGCAGAGATGGAAAAGATGTATACATTACAAAGAATATTCCATTTACTACAGCTGCTCTTGGTGGAGAGGTCAATGTAGACACACTCTATGGTACTGTAAGATGTAAGGTTCCGGCAGGTAGTCAGCCAGGAAGCAAGCTTCGTTTGAAGAATAAAGGAATAGTTTCTATGAAGAATAAGAATTCCTATGGAGATGAGTATGTCATTATTCAGGTAGATGTGCCAAAAAATCTTACAGAGAGGGAGAGGAAGCTTCTTAAAGAATTTCAGGAAATACATGACAAGAAAACGGCATAATGTTAAGGTGTATCGTTTTTTACAATACCAAATATTGATTTAATGATAAAGTCTAATCAGTAAATGAGTTAGACAAAGGCGTCAGCGACAAGGTCGTTGGCGCTTTTTACGTTATAGGAAAAGTCAGGAGGATGAGATTATGGAACGAATTGAAAACCACCCAATACTTGGAGAAACCCCAAAGAAAAAGACAGTAACATTCAGTTATAACGGCAAGATTTTAGAAGGATATGAGGGTGAGCCAATTGCCACAGCACTTAAGGCAGCTGGAGTTATGGCTCACAGATATACAGCAAAGACACATGAACCAAGAGGTGTTTTTTGTGCGATAGGAAGATGTACAGATTGTGTAATGATAGTGGACGGAAAGCCAAATATCAGAACCTGCATCACTCCACTTGAAGCCGGAATGGTTGTTCAGACACAGTACGGAGTATCAGCAACACCGGAAGAGTAAAAAAGTAATTCTGAATAGTTACTCTGGAAATAATAATGAGGAAGGAAGATACGCATATGAAGATAGAAAGATATGACATGATAGTAATTGGCGCTGGTCCAGCTGGTTTATCCGCAGCAATAGAGGCAGCAAAAAAAGGATTAAAGCCAATTGTATTTGATGAAAATTCAAAGCCAGGAGGACAGCTTTTTAAACAGATTCACAAATTCTTTGGCTCAAAGGAGCACAAGGCAAAAGTCAGAGGATTTAAAATCGGAGAAGAACTGTTAAAAGAGGCAGAGGAATATGGAGTAGAGGTAATTCTAAATGCAACTGTCGTAGGTTTATACCCACAGAAGGAAGTAACCGTAAAAGTTGGTGACAGTGTAAAACACTACAAAGGAGATGCTGTACTAGTAGCAACAGGAGCAAGCGAGAACATGGTAAATTTTGAAGGCTGGACAAAGCCGGGAGTAATCGGAGCAGGAGCAGCCCAGACAATGATGAACCTTCATCATATCAAGCCAGGAAACAAAATTCTTATGCTTGGATCCGGAAATGTAGGACTCGTTGTAAGTTACCAGCTAATGCAGGCAGGCTGTGAGGTTGTAGCACTTGCAGATGCAGCACCAAGAGTTGGAGGATATGGAGTTCATGCAGCAAAGATTGCAAGATGCGGAGTTCCATTTTATCTTTCACATACAATCGTAAGAGTCGAAGGCGATGACTATGTAACAGGAGTTGTTATCGGAGAAGTTGGCCCGGACTGGAAGGTAATACCTGGAACAGAAAAGCATTTTGATGTTGATACAGTATGTCTTGCAGTTGGTCTTTCGCCAATGTCACAGCTTTTAAAGCAGGCAGAAGTTAAGATGAATGATACAAAAGGCGGCCATGTTCCTGAATGTGATAAGTACGGTGCAACAAGTGTTCCAGGAATCTATGTTGCAGGTGATGTATCAGGAATTGAAGAAGCAAGCTCAGCAATGATAGAAGGAAGAATGTCAGGTGCAGCAATTGCCTGCTATCTCGGATATATGACAGAAGAGGAAAGAGATGCAAGAATCGATGAACTCGAGAATCAGCTTGATACTTTAAGACAGGGAATGTTTGCACCAAAGAACAGAGGAAAGCTGGTAGAAAAGACAGACGAAGGAATTGAAGTATCCATGAACCTTTTGAACAAAGGCTTCGTAGCAGACGATGAAATCGAAAGATTTCCGGGAGTTACACATCAAAAGGGCATACATCCTGTAATTGAGTGTACACAGAACATTCCATGTAACCCATGTCAGGATGCCTGCAAGATGGGATGCATCAGAATTGGCAAAAATATTACATCCCTTCCGGCCATCGACCCGGAGCATAAATGTGTGGGATGCGGAATGTGTGTAGCATCATGCTCCGGACAGTCAATTTTCCTCGTAGAAGAGGATGTGGAAGAGGGCTATGGTGAAGTGACAATGCCATACGAATTTTTGCCTGTTCCTAAGGTGGGAGACAAAGGTCTTGCACTCGGAAGAAATGGACAGTATGTATGCGATGCAGAGGTTACAAAGGTAAGAACGGCACCAGCTTTTGACCATACATATCTGCTTACAATAAAGGTGCCAAATGACATGGTAATGAAGGCAAGATTTTATAAGAAAGAAGCTTAGGAGGTTAGATTATGGTTGATATTCAGGCAAAATTAAAGGAAATAGGACCTTTCGTGGAAGGACCAGATGATGACCTCTTGGTTTGCAGATGTGAAGAGGTAACAAAAGGTGAGATTAGAAAAGCCGTGCACGAAGGCATTTTTACATTAGAAGAGATGAGAAGATACCTAAGAAGTGGAATGGGACTTTGTCAGGGACAGACCTGTGGAAAATTAGTAAAAACAATAATCGCAAGCGAACTTAAAGTCTCTCCGGCAGAGGTAGTTCCAGCCAGCTCAAGAGCTCCAATGAGACCAATTGAGATGTGCATACTTGCAGAAGACGGAGGTGACTGTGATGAGTAATGTGGCAGACGTTGTAATTATCGGTGGTGGAATAAATGGATGTGCAGCTGCATATTATCTTGCAAAAAGCGGCACAAAATCAGTAATCGTACTTGAGTCATCAAACAGTATCGGACATGGAGGATCATCCAGAAACGGTGGCGGTGTGCGCCAGTCCGGAAGAGATATTAGAGAACTTCCATATGCGATGTACGGAATAAAGCATATGTGGCCTGCATTATCAGAAGAGCTTGGAGTGGACACAGAGTATACCCAGAAGGGAAACATCCGTATGGGAAAAACACCAGAGCATATCAAGAAGCTTGAGGGACTTACAAAGACAGCAAATTCCGTAGG
>JAXJVZ010000041.1:0-2134 GCA_036308285.1 Agathobacter sp.
ACAACAACACCACTTATCAAGGTTAACAGAACAAAGAGCTATGGTGCAGAGGTTGTTCTCTACGGAGATGTATATGATGAGGCTTGTGCAAAGGCTTACGAGCTTGCAGAGAAGGAAGGGTATACATTTATCCATCCATTTGATGACCTTGCTGTTGCAACAGGTCAGGGAACAATTGCAATGGAGATTTTTAAGGAACTTCCACTTGTAGAGACTATCCTTGTTCCAATCGGAGGAGGTGGACTCGCAACAGGTGTTTCAACACTTGCAAAGCTTCTTAATCCAAAGATTAAGGTAATCGGTGTCGAGCCTGCTGGTGCGAATTGTATGCAGAAATCCTTTGAAAAGGGGGAAGTAACTACACTTCCTTCGGTTAATACAATTGCAGACGGTACTGCAGTTAAGACACCGGGAAGTAACATCTTCCCATATATTAAGCAGAATCTAGATGAGATTATCACAGTTGAGGATGATGAGCTTATCGGAGCATTCCTTGATATGGTAGAAAATCACAAGATGGTAGTAGAGAATTCAGGACTTCTTACAGTTGCAGCCCTTAAGCACTTAAAGGCAGAAGGAAAGAGAGTTGTATCTATTTTAAGTGGTGGAAACATGGATGTTATAACAATGTCTTCAGTAGTTCAGCAGGGACTAATATTTAGAGACAGAATCTTTACAGTTTCTGTTTTACTTCCTGATAAGCCGGGCGAGCTTGCAAAGGTATCAGATACACTTGCAAAAGAACAGGGTAATGTAATCAAGCTTGAGCATAACCAGTTCGTATCTACAAACAGAAGTGCTGCAGTAGAGCTTAGAATTACACTTGAGTGTTTTGGAACAGAGCATAAGAATCAGATTCTTAAGGCACTTGAGAAGGCAAATTACAAGCCAAAGGTTGTACGAACAATGATTTAATATTTGCTAATAAAAATATTTTAAAGTGTCAAGCAAAAAAGCTTGACACTTTTTGCGTAGTGTTGTATATTAGCTAAGGTGACAAATTATGGATGAAAAATTACGGCTAACATATTTATATGATTTTTATGGAGAGTTGCTTAACGACAGGCAACGCCAGATATATGAGGATTCAGTCTTTAATGATTTATCACTTGGAGAGATTGCCAGAGAAGAGGGCATTTCAAGACAAGGTGTTTCCGACATGGTTAAGCGTGTTGAAAAGAAATTAGAGAGTTATGAATCAAAATTAAGACTTGTCGAGAAATTTATTTCGATAAGAGAGGATGTTGAAAAAATTCATTTGTTAGCAGCTGATTTTAAGGAGTCACAAAATATTGAGATTATGAATGATATCGAAACAATTTCGAATCAGATATTAGAGGAGCTATAGTATGGCATTTGACAGTTTATCAGAAAAACTGCAGAACGTATTTAAGAACCTTAGAAGCAAGGGCCGACTTACGGAGGATGATGTCAAGGCAGCTCTTAAGGAAGTTAAGATGGCACTCCTTGAGGCCGATGTTAACTTCAAGGTAGTTAAGACGTTTACTAAGACGGTTCAGGAAAGAGCAATTGGTCAGGACGTTATGAACGGTCTTAATCCAGGACAGATGGTTATTAAGATTGTTAATGAAGAGATGGTTAGTCTCATGGGTTCAGAGACAACAGAGATTGCTTTTAGACCAGGTAAAGAGCTTACGGTTATCATGATGGCAGGACTTCAGGGTGCTGGTAAGACAACTACCACTGCTAAGATTGCCGGAAAGCTTAAGCAAAAGGGTAAGAAAACACTTCTTGCAGCTTGTGATGTTTACAGACCGGCAGCTATCGAACAGTTGCAGATTAATGGTGAGAAACAGGGCGTTGAAGTATTTTCCATGGGTGACAAGAATAAGCCTGAGGATATTGCAAAGGCAGCCGTTGCCTATGCAAAGAAGAATGAATTCAATGTTCTTATTATAGATACTGCTGGGCGTCTTCACGTAGATGAGGATATGATGAATGAGCTTATCCGTGTGAAGGAAGCAACAGATGTATTCCAGACACTGTTAGTTGTCGATGCGATGACAGGACAGGATGCAGTTAATGTAGCCAAGACCTTCGATGAGAAGATTGGAATAGACGGAGTTGTTCTTACAAAGTTAGATGGTGATACAAGAGGTGGTGCGGCACTTTC
>JAXJVZ010000042.1:0-5626 GCA_036308285.1 Agathobacter sp.
AGACAAATATCATCTATACTCACCACTTATAGAAGTGGGAGTCTTCTCCAACTAGAGATAAAAAACTATACTATGAACTCTTAGATTAATCCCACCGAGTTTGCCTGCCACCATTTGTATACTATACGGCTCGTTTTTATTGCAAAACTGCCTGGAGAGCCCAAGCCCTCAATCTGTGCAGCCAGATAATGAGCCAGCCACAGGGGACATATAAAAAGCCGGAAAATACTGTCCCCAATGGTTAAACTGCAGTTTCATTAATCAGTTTATCGAGCATCTCCTGCATAATCTGAATAATCTTAGAAGACATATTATACGCATTCTGAAACTTAACAAGATTAACTCCCTCTTCATCCTCATCAACTCCTGATACTGAAACTCGCTGATTATTAATTGTCTTTTCAAGATTACTATATACATCATAGTAAATCTCAGCTTTATTAGTATCTACAGACACATCTGAAATGAGTGTTTCGAGAAAAGCACTCGCCTTGTCTCCACGATACATTGTAGTATCAGACTCCAGCTTAAGAAGCTTTTCTATTACGTCAAATGAATCTGGCTTTGTATAATCCGTACACGCCCCAAAAAGTCCCGGATCCTTAATCACGTCCTGATTAACCCCTATATTAGATGCCATCAGGCGATAGTAAGTGTTGTCATCACTCTTAATCTTTACCGGAGCATCTCCTTCACCAAGATTCTGGTAAGTCTCCGATGCTGCAAAATCGTACACCATTCCTGTCTTGGTAATTCCCTCAAAAAATGCTGGTGACTTCTCACCCGTTAGTGTCTGACCTGTCTTTTCTATCTCATTAAACATCTCTGTAAAGTTACGAATAAATTCATTCATCTGTGCCTGATAATACGGAATTCCCATACCTTCCACACGGGAACCACAGGTAAGAGAATAGCCATTCTGCACGGCTGCAACCTCATTATCCGGTCTCTCATAATCCTTAAGAATGAATTTAATTGAAACTATGTTTCCATCCCCATCAACTTCAGCTTCCCAGCTGTCATAATCAAAGCTCTTATTACCAACAGATACACTTCCATCTCTATCCGGAATGTTAAGACCATTTATGTTCTTAACTGATGATGCTGAAATCTTAAAAAACTCATGTCCTGTTTCTTCGTCTGTACCAGCCTCAGTAACTGTCCCCTTTAGATGTTCATTATTATCTCCATCTCTCATTTCAAATAAAGCTTTCAGACTTCCACCTGAAGTTCCTGCTGTTGCAGACATTGGCATTTTTGTATCAGACCAGTAGATGTAATACAAACCATCTATATCTGTCTGATTATTTTTAGTCTGCTTAGACTGACACACTAATTTACGGTAATTATTACCATTAACCAATACTTCCCCATTAATGTTTAAAGTAAATACCGTGCCGCCAAGATTATCATTATCTTTATCTGAATTCTGCACTTCAGTTTCTGTATATGTAACATTTACAACCTTAGATAACGTGTCTATAATTCTGGCTCTCTCATCACGGAGTTCACTTGCATATGCACCGGTTCCAGTCTCAATCTGATTAATTTCTTTGTTAAGCAGTGAAATCTTCTCAGCAATTGCATTAATCTGATCAACTGCATTCTTAATCTCTTCATTACAATCATTCTGAAGCTCAGATAAGCTTTGTGACATCTGATTAAAATAAGTACACAGACTTCTGGCATCACTTATAAACTGATTTCTGACACTTGTCTCCGACGCATTAGTCTTTACTGAATCCAGTGAAGAGAACATCTTTGTAATTATAGAAGAAAATCCACTTACCGTTTCATCATCTTTAAAATAAGTCAGCATCTGGTCGAGATTATAAAGCTTCTGCTCATAATACCCATAGCTTGAGTTGTTATTCCAATACTTGGTATCGTAATACAAATCTCTTTCCTGTTTTATTTCAGTTACCTCGACACCTGTTCCTGCACTTCCGTATCTGGTACACATTCTAAGCGAAGCCGATGCTTTAATGTATGCACTTTGTCTTGAATAACCTTCTGTCTCTATATTTGATATGTTATTTGCGGTTGTATTGACGGCAACCTGATATGCATTCAATGCACTCGCGCCAATATTTAACCCAAAAAATGTTGATGCCATAGCAGGCTCCTTTCATACTGATTTCAAGTACGCTAAATTAGCTGAACTATTAAATCTGTCATCTCACTTATTACTGTTATATAACGGCTGGCCGCATTATATGCGGACTGGAACTTAATCATATGAGTAAGTTCTTCATCAGATGATACACCCATTATCTGCTGTCTTTGATTATCAATCGACTCAACTGTCGACGTTAATGTTTCAGACGCAGCCCCATATACATTTCCTGCTGTCCCCAGACGATTCATCATCTTATCGTAAAAATCTTCAAACGTACATGGTATATTATCTGAAGGTGTAACTCTGAGTGTTTCTTTTTCAAAAAGGGAAACGAGTTTATTTCCTATTTCATAATCTACTGAGCCGTCCTGTTTTAAAGAAGGCATATTGGTAACCTCTTTAATGAGATTTGAATTTGTGGATACATTTCCAAGCTTATACCATGATGAAACATTAGCCTCAGTCTCCTCATTATATACATAATAAGTACTGCCATCCCCGGCTGTAACCTCTGTATATCTTGGATATCCATCTCTCACAAAAAGCTCCTGCGGTGGTATCTTTCCATCTGCCCCAACTGAGCATGATTTTTCATCAAGAATCTTTGTGTCTGCATAAATTCTATACTCATTGCCAAATTCATCCTGTACTGCAAGGTATACTCCGTTATCATCAAAAGATGTCATCTGGTCAGCCCCTATTATCTGGCCAGCTTCCTTATTAGGGCATAACACATCATTAATCTGTGTAACCATCTGATTTACAAGATATGAAATGTCTGCCTGAGTCTCCATGACCACACAATCTTCTACGCTGTCATAATTCTCCGGACTAAGAAAATCAAATGTTCCGTATGTATCCCCTCGTGCAATCATAAGGGCTTTCAGACTACCAATATCTGTATTCATCGATGTAGAAATAGTCTGTGATGTATCAATCAGATACATATATCTTTCAGCTGATGTATCTGAGAGATGCTTCCAGTATGGTCGGTAAAAACCTGATCCCCTCTGCTCTTCAAGTCCAATTTCATTGAACTTATTGGCGGTGATTAAATCGACACCCTCCATTTTTACAAATGTAAATCCAGTAGCATCTTCCTCTACCTCAATCTTTACATATCCTGCGAGCTCATCTAAGAGTAAATCTCTTGTATCTCTATCCGCCATCGCGGTCTCAATACCACCAGCTTCAATCTTTTGAATCTTAAGGTTAATTTCATATAATTCCTTACCGATTTGATTGATTCTGTCTACAGTATCCTTAATTTGTAAATTAATATTGGATTGGTAATCCTGAAGATTAGAATATACCGACAAACTTCTACTTAAGAAAAGTTCTGCCTTCTGAAGTACAAGATTCTGGTTAGTGGAGTTACCCGGATCCTTTGCAAATTCCTGAAATGCTTTCCACATATCAGATATTCCATCCTTAAACTCCTGTCCATCCATCTCCTGTAAAATCTCTTCAACATAAGTTACACTTTTATGCATTGTTTCATAAAAGCCCTGTCTTCCTGCTTCCTGCCGATATGATTTATCTAAGAATATGTCCCTTGCATGGGCTACATCCGAAATTGAAACACCAAGTCCACTTTGCTGAACATTGGTGTTTGGTGTTGCCGGATTCCGGACGATATATTTCTGATCTGAAAAACGAACCTGCTCTCTTACGTAGCCGGTTGTATTGACATTCGCTAAGTTGTTAGCTGTTACGTTGATTGCATTCTGTGCACTGAGTAACCCACTCTGACCAACATAAAAGCTTCCGAATCCGTTAGCCATACCCTCTCCTCCTAATTATTGTTTAGCATCAAATCCACTTCCGCCAAGAAGCGAGCCTGTATTGTAGGCATTACGATCATAATTGGCGGTCTCTGGTGCCTGCCTCATACTTTTGAACAGGGTTATATCGAACTCGGTCATTTCCATAGCCTGATTGAGAAGTATCTCATTCAGGTTATTCTTCTGCTTAAGTTCAGTTGCAATTTTAAGCAAATTATCTCTTGCGACAATAAGCTTCTTCTGGTATTCAGGCTGTGTTTCCAAATATCCTATCAGCTTTGTTACTGTAATATCAGAAGAGTCCTTTCCAAGAACATTAGCAATATCTTTTAAAATCGACACCTGCTTATTACTCCTGGAAAGAAGCTCGTCGCTAGCATCCTGTTCAAGAACTGTAAGTTTCTCGAGCGCTTCAATGTCTGCATCAATTAAAATCTGACGTTTCTGTTCTGCATACTCTGATAATCTGATATAAATTTCATTCTCCTGCTCGAGTACATTTATAAGTTCTTCAACTAAACTTGCCACCTTAATTCCTCATTTCTTAAAATTTACAGCTTATAATGCAGCATTATATTTTGCAAGTAACCTGCTGGCAAAATCGTCTGCGCTAACCTGATACTCTCCGGAATCAATCTTCTGCTTAAGCGAA
Source organism: Agathobacter sp. (assembly GCA_036308285.1). GTDB lineage: Bacteria > Bacillota > Clostridia > Lachnospirales > Lachnospiraceae > Roseburia. The sequence goes on from JAXJVZ010000042.1 coordinate 4,556, forward strand.
GCGACCTTGTCCTCCCTGACGTCTGAAGCTGCTGACACTGCAGTCTTTGCTATCTGAAAATCACGACCAGCCTGAGAAATAGATATCTGGTCTGATACAGAATAAGAACTCTGTGTTTTCTGTGGTCTGGCTGCAGACTGTGCGTTGTATATCTGCGCGATCTGGTTATATGAATCTATACGCATAACAGCATCTCCTTTCTTTTATCTATTTCCTTCACAATCTTTATCGGAAGAAAAAATAATTACTTTAGCCTCAATTACAAAATTATTAATTATATTTTTTATTACAATTACTGGTTACTTGCCAGATTCTTTAATTCCTCTACCAATTCAAGGTCGGACTGAAGAACCTTCATGTTAGCTGTAATCGGGGTTCCGTCTGGCTTTGTAACTGTTATTTCAATTACTGCGCCCTCCTCAATGCCCTGAGATACTATTGTCTTGAAAAAAGCTGCAAACTTCGGGTGATTAGCTGTAAACTTATTTTTTGCACCCATTAATTTCATTATTGTTGCCGGATTAACCATTTTTTATTTCTCCTTATATTTGTGTGATTAGCCAACTTACCAGTGCAACGTTTTCGAAATAACCGGACTTTTTGCGCTGAATATTTTTATGAGAGTCCTACTCATAAATCCTCATCTTAACTAGTGCATCGGTTTCGAAATAACTCGACTTAAAACTTGCATATTTATACGATTGCACAAGCCCAAAAGCCTCGATGTAGCTAGCTTAACGCTGCAATGATTTCATCGCTGATTTCTTTCACGCTCTTATTATCAGTTGATATCTTAATATCGGCTGCACCTTCGTAGAAATCGCGACGCTTATCCATCATCTCACTGATATATTGAACATTCATGTTTCCGTTTAACAAAGGTCTGTCTGTGCCATTTTTTACTCTCTCAAGAATTGTCTCCGGTGTGGCTGTAAGGAAAACTATTTTTCCGGATTTCTTCATGTTTTCGACATTCTGCTGTCTTATTACAACTCCGCCTCCGCATGAGATTATTGATGCCTCCTGACTGCCAAGGTCTACTACCAGCTGGCTTTCTATATCCCTGAATCC
>JAXJVZ010000043.1:0-9147 GCA_036308285.1 Agathobacter sp.
ATCAGATACCATTCAATAAAAGTTAGTGCAGGAAATGGGACTTGAACCCACACGATATTGCTACCACAGGCACCTGAAGCCTGCGCGTCTGCCAATTCCGCCATTCCTGCGAACACTAGATATTTTAGCAGATGTAGGTAGATAATGCAACAATTAATTGCAGGAATGCGCAGAAGAAGATGTCAGCAAAGCTGACGCGCATTCCGCAGCAATAACGCCAAGGCGTTATTGAAATATAAAGAATATCTTAATATGATTGAAGGAGTTCAAAATATATGCAATAATAAAGTATTGCAGTTATTTTATGGAGCGTTGAAAGATGAAGAAATTCTATAAATCGTTGTTAAAAGTAAATAGTACTCCGGCCCACCTGGGGACAACGTTAATTCTTTCTCTTGTGGTTATGTTTTTTATAAACATATTTATCGGAAGCATGGGTGGAATTGCTGCTTTGCTGGCCTTCTTCATTGTATATTATATCTTTAGGGCTTATGTTCTGGCAGGAAGAAGAATTGGAAAAGAAGTGCTGCTTGACGATAAATCCCAGATTAAATATCTTTTGTTTAATTATTGTTGTATTTATATGATAATCTGGACAATTACAAGGACGGGTAATCTTATTTCGAAAATGTCCGGATGGGGAAATGTCAGAAATCTTGGTCTCAAGCAGTATATGGAGAGCTTGTACGGAACTACAATGATGGAACGCTGGGCATATATTTTTGCTGGTATATTGATGTTTTCATTTATTGTATCATTGTTTCCTCTTGTTGTAATTAGAACAAGGAAAAAATGGTTAACATTTTTATTCCTTGACCTTATAGAGTATGGAACAATTTGCTTTGTAATACAGACGATTTGTCGAAAGTTTATAGATGATAATCTTGAGAGCAAGGCTTTTTGCGTAATTAATGACATGCTTTTATGCAGACCTAAGTACATGTGGCAGACATCTATGTATATTGTTCTTGTAATAGTGCTTGCTGTTGCCGAATTATGTGTTGTATACATATTTTGTGTAAGAGAATATGAAGAGAATAAGAATTGTCAGTGGAAAGAAGCTTTTTCAAAGCGATTCTTTGTTTCAGCCGGAATAGCAGTGGCAGTTGTTATTGTTCTTATATGCATTGCAGGAGTGTATTTTTTTGCTCCGGCTGAAGAGGAGGTTGAATATAAAAAAGTTGCAGAATGCCTTACAGAAGATTCGATACTAGGCCCCATGGTGTTTGAGGGTGAGGTATATATTCCGGTTAACATGAAGCTCAATTTCTACGAAGAGGGAACAGCTTTGGGATACCTGGGTTATAAAGATCAGAACTGTGAATCGCGTTTTTACAAGCTGGCAGTTGCTAATCTTTTATATGACAGTTATGGCGGAAATCATAATATGCTGCAGTTGTACGGAGCGGACTACAATTCCTACTGCAAGGCATCTATAGTCGAGAATTTTACTGGATGGGAAAACGATGAAGTCTTTCTTATGTGGGATGAACAGTGGAGTAAGGAGTCTGTATACGGAAGTTCTATAACAGGATATACGGAATGCAGTAAGGAATTTGTAAAAGGCTTAGAGGATAAATTTGGAGCGGTTGAATATAATGCAGAGGATTTTTATGATGCAGATGCATACTTTACAATTTCAGGCTACAGTTCTATAAAAGAGGCTGAGGAGGCGGATAAACCTTATGGTGACTGGGTTGGATGTATATTGATAAGAGACAATATTTTTTATTACGGGAATTATGATAACCCAATTAATGGAATCCTGCTGAATAATTTACTCCAGCTTCTAAGTGGAAAGTAGTGGAAAAGCACGATTTATCGTGTGTTTTTTCGAATGTATGGGTGGGGTTCTGAATAGTTACAACAAATTTAAAAAATTCACAAACAAAATTCACAAAAATAAAAAATAAAAAAATAATATAAAAAAGAGGAAATTTGTAAAAAGCGTCGAATTATTAAAGTGTAGGGGTATTATGTTTGGGATACTTGAACGTAATAAGGAGATGCTTATGATAATCAGAGAACAGATTGAGCAGATGGAGAAAGAGACCTTAAGTCCGTTTGCCTGTCTGAGTATTAATTCTAAAGGAAGAGGTGTGGATGAGCCACAGTGTGACATTCGTCCGGTTTTTCAGAGAGACAGGGACAGAATTTTACATAGTAAGGCATTTAGGCGTCTTAAAAATAAAACACAGGTTTTTCTGACTCCTAAAGGGGACCATTACAGGACACGTATGTCGCATACGCTTGAGGTTTCACAGAATGCAAGAACTATTGCAAAGGCACTTCGTCTTAACGAGGATTTAGTGGAGGCCATTGCGCTCGGACATGACTTGGGGCATACACCTTTTGGTCATGCAGGAGAGAGAGTTCTTAACAGACTTACAAAGGGTCAGTTTAAGCATAATGAGCAGAGTGTCCGGATTGTGGAGAAATTAGAAAAGGACGGAGTGGGACTTAATCTTACATGGGAAGTAAGAGACGGAATACTGAATCATGAAATGAACCTTACTCCGGCAACACTTGAAGGCAGGATAGTCAGACTGTCGGATAAAATCGCCTATATTAATGCAGACTTTGATGATGGAATCAGGGCTGGAATTCTCTGTGAGGAGGATATTCCTCCTGAGCTTAGAAAAGAGCTTGGATATAGCACTAAGGACAGATTAGATCATTTGATCCATGATATGATAATAAACAGTCAGGGCAAGAATGATATAACAATGTCTGAGGCTACATACCAGGCATTTTTGGAGCTTAGAAAATTCATGTTTACAAATCTTTATACTAACTCTATTGCCAAAGCTGAGGAGATTAAGGCAGAGGCCATGATAGAGCAGTTGTATGAGTTTTATATGGATCATTCAGAATTATTGCCTGAAAAGATGAAGGCATTTTTAGAGGATGGAGAATCCCAAAGCAGAGTGGTATGTGATTATATATCAGGAATGACAGACCAGTATGCTATTGACAAATTTTATGAATTCTTCGTGCCGGTTGCATGGCAGGTAGATGGATATTAATTCGAAACAGAGGGAGCGTAATATGCCGTTTTATTCGGACGATTTAATAGAGGAAGTACGTTCTAAAAATGACATAGTCGATGTTATAGGAGGCTATGTCCGTCTTCAGAAGAAGGGAAGCACTTATTTTGGTCTGTGTCCTTTTCACAATGAGAAGACAGGATCATTTTCGGTATCACCGCATAAGCAGATGTTTTACTGCTTTGGATGCGGGGCAGGCGGTAATGTATTTACTTTTCTGATGAAGTACGAAAACTTTACATTCACAGAGGCAATGCAGGCGTTAGCTGACAGGGTGGGAGTAGATCTTCCACAGCAGGAGATGACAGCCGCTGCAAAAAGAGAGGCTGATAAGAAGACGACTCTGCTTGAAATAAATAAGCAGGCTGCCAGGTATTTTTATTCATTGCTTAGAAGTGAACGTGGACAGAAGGCGTATGGATATTTCAGGAACAGAGAGCTTACTGACGAAACCATGAAGAAGTTTGGTCTTGGTTACTCTGATCAGTATAGCGATGATTTATATCGATATTTGAAGAATTTAGGATATGACGATAACATTTTAAAAGAATCCGGTCTTGTTACGATTGATGAGGCAAGAGGTGGACATGATAAGTTCTGGAACAGAGCAATGTTTCCGATTATGGATGTTCACAACAGGGTTATAGGTTTTGGTGGAAGAGTCATGGGAGATGGCGAGCCAAAATATTTAAACTCTCCGGAGACAAAGATTTTTGACAAAAGCCGTAATTTATATGGATTGAATATTGCAAGAAGCACCAGGAAAAACCAGCTGCTTTTGTGTGAGGGGTATATGGATGTGATAGCTCTTCACCAGGCAGGGTTTGACAATGCTGTTGCATCTCTTGGGACGGCTCTTACAAGCGGACATGCCAGTCTGCTTAAGAGATATACAAGAGAGGTATATCTTACCTATGACAGTGATGGTGCTGGAACCAAGGCTGCTCTTAGGGCAATTCCTATTCTGAAAGAGGTAGGAATAATCACTAAAGTAATAAACATGCAGCCCTATAAGGACCCGGATGAGTTTATAAAAGCTATGGGAGCGCAGGCCTATCAGGAGAGAATCGACCAGGCTGAAAACAGTTTTATGTTTGAAATCAGAATCATGCAGTCAGACTATGATATGAATGATCCTGAGTCAAAAACGGCTTTTTATAATGAAATTGCAAAAAAACTCTTAGCTTTTGAAGAGGAGCTTGAGAGAAATAATTACATTCAGGCGGTTGCTGAAAAATATATGATTGCATTTGAGGATTTAAGGCGGCTGGTCAACAATCTTGCAATCAAGGGTGGAATTGTAAAGACTCCTGCAAAGCTTAAAAGTGGTATCAATGAGAATAAAAAGAAAGAAGATGGCATGAAGCAGTCACAGAAGCTTCTGCTTACATGGCTTATTGAGGATACCAGACTTTTTGGCAAGATACAGGGACTTATTACACCGGAAGATTTTACGTCTGAATTATACAAAAAGGTTGCACTCATGCTGTTTGAACAGTATGAGAAGGAACATGAGGTCAATCCCGCAAAGATAATAAGTGCTTTTTCGCAGGAAGAAGACCAAAGAGAGATAGCAGAGTTGTTTAATGCGAGAATTCATAAGGTAGAGACACATAGTGATATGGAGAAGGCTCTAAAGGAAACAATAATACGAATTAAGCAAAACAGCATTAATTACCGCTCAAATAATCTTGAACCGACAGATCTTAACGGACTAATGAAGGTAGTTGAGGATAAGCGGGCACTCGAACAATTAGAAAAATTGCATATTTCTATCGATTAGGGAAAAAATACTAAGATAAAGAGGAAAAAATAATGGCAAAGAAGAAAGACGAAAACATTCAGGCATTATCTACAGAGGAAGCAAAGGCAAAATTCCAGGAGAAGCTCAGAGAGTTAGTTGAGCTTGGCAAAAAGAAAAATAAGATTCTTGAATATCAGGAGATTAACGACTTTTTCAAGGATATGCAGTTAGATGCAGACAAATTCGAGAGGGTATTTGATTATTTAGAGCACAGTGGAATTGATGTTTTACGAATCAGTGATACTGATGACGATGATGATATCATTCTTGACGACGATGATGAAATCGAGGTTGAGAAGATTGACCTCTCTGTTCCGGAAGGTGTAAGTGTTGAAGATCCGGTACGTATGTACTTAAAGGAGATTGGTAAGGTTCCGCTTCTTTCGGCAGAGGAGGAGATTGAGCTGGCAAAGCTTATGGATGCCGGAAATCTGGCTCATGAAGTTATAAGGAGAAATAATAACGATCAGAGAGATTTACCTATCAAGAACCTTGAAGAGCTCGATAAGGAGAGAGAGGAAAGAGAAGAAGAGCCTGGAAAATCAGACCTTGTTCTTGATGAAGTGATTGATTTTGCTCACAAGATGGAATTTGAGCCACTTGATGAGGCTGAGATTAAGAAGCTTAACAATGTAGTTGCAGAAGGGGATTATGCAAAGAAACGTCTTGCAGAGGCTAATCTTCGTCTTGTTGTAAGTATTGCAAAGAGATATGTTGGAAGAGGTATGTTATTCCTTGATCTTATCCAGGAAGGAAACTTAGGACTTATCAAGGCTGTTGAGAAGTTTGATTACAGAAAGGGCTTTAAGTTCTCAACATATGCTACATGGTGGATTCGTCAGGCAATTACCCGTGCCATTGCCGACCAGGCAAGAACAATTCGTATTCCTGTCCATATGGTTGAGACTATTAATAAGCTTATCCGTGTATCAAGACAGCTTCTTCAGGAGTTAGGACGCGAACCTTCACCAGAAGAAATTGCAGAAGAGATGAGTATGCCGGTTGAAAGAGTTCGTGAGATTTTAAAGATTTCCCAGGAACCGGTTTCACTTGAGACACCAATCGGTGAGGAGGAGGATTCTCATCTTGGAGACTTCATCAAGGATGATAATGTTCCTGTGCCAGCAGACGCAGCAGCATTTACTTTGTTAAAGGAACAGTTAGAGGAGGTTCTTGGAACGCTTACAGAGAGAGAGCAGAAAGTTCTTAAGCTCAGATTTGGTCTCGATGATGGAAGAGCAAGAACTCTTGAAGAGGTTGGAAAGGAATTTAATGTTACACGTGAGCGTATTCGCCAGATTGAGGCAAAGGCTCTTAGAAAGCTTCGTCATCCAAGCAGAAGCCGTAAGTTAAAAGATTATTTAGAGTAATATGATTAAATTAAGCAAAAGAATGAATGCTGTGGCCTCCATGGTTACAGATGGTAATGTGCTGGCGGATGTCGGCACAGACCATGGGTATGTTCCGATTGCACTTGTGCAAAAAGGTAAGATTACAAAAGCAATTGCAATGGATATTAATAAGGGGCCTTTACAGCGGGCAAATGAACATATAAGGTCGTGCAGACTTGAGAATATGATAGAGACACGTCTTTCAGATGGTGTAGAAGCGCTTGATGAAAATGAGGCTGATACGATTCTCATCGCCGGTATGGGTGGTGAGCTGGTAATACATATTCTCACAGACGGTGAAAAAGTCTGTCGAAAAGCAAAAGAAATTGTTTTACAGCCTCAGTCTGATATCGACCATGTGAGAAGGTATTTAAGAGAAAATAAATACAGAATAATTGATGAGGACATGGTGTTTGAAGAGGGCAAATATTATCCTATGATGAAGGTTATACCTGTCGGGGAAGAGCTTACAGAGTGGCAGGATATGGAATCTGATGTTGTAACAGCCTGCGATATTTATGGACCACTTCTTATCAAAAATGGTAATCCGGTTCTGCGTAGATTTCTTGTAAAACAACACAGGCAGCTTAGAGATATTTTAAAGAAATTAGAAGAGCAGCCACAGAACGAGGGAATTACAAAAAGAATAACAGAGATAAAAAAGGAATTAGAGTATAACGAATCAGCATATACTATATTGGGGGCGATTAAGGATGCAGGAATATAATATTACAGTTGAACTTCCTAATGGAAAAATGGAAGAGGTATTAGTGCCTGAGATGATTACACTTGATACTCTGGCATATGAATTCCAGGAGTATTATGAGGATGATATAATCCTTGCATTACTCAATGGAAAACTTAGGGAATTAAATAAAACGGTGGACAGAGACGGAACAATAAAATTTATTACAGTAGCCGAGAAGGACGGAAGGATGACTTACAGAAGAAGCATCATGCTTTTGCTGCAGAGAATAGTAAAAGAGCTTTTTGAAAGTGAATCCTACCTTAGAGTGCTCTATTCTCTGGGGCAGGGATATTACTGTGAAATCAGGCCGGATGCAGAGGATGAGAAATACCGTAATCATCTTGATAATGCAGGAAGATTTCCGATGGATGGAAAGATTCTGGCAGATATCAAGGCTCGTATGGATGCCCTGGTGGATATGGATATTCCAATTAAGAAGCACAGTGTAAAAACTGAGGCTGCAGAACGACTTTTTATGAGCAAGGGACTTAAAGATAAAGCAAGACTGTTTCACTACAGAAGAAGCTCACATGTTAATCTTTATAAGCTTGATGATATAGAAGATTATTTTTATGGTTTTATGGCTCCTTCGACAGGAATGTTAAAATATTTTGAACTTGAAGTATATGGAAATGGTTTTGTGATTACATTCCCGGAGAAGGATTCGAAAAAAGTTGAGCCACTTTCTACATCAGGTAAATTGTATAATACACTTAGAAATTCAAAAGACTGGAGCAAGATGTTGGAAATTGGTTCAATCGGAGCATTAAATGATGCAATTGCTGCTGGAAAAGGGCAGGATATTATCCTTTTACAGGAGGCTCTGATGGAAGAACAGATCGGCAATATTGCAAAGCAGGTGGCAGATGATAAAGATAAAAAATTCATAATGATTGCAGGCCCTTCTTCATCAGGAAAGACATCATTTGCAAACCGGTTATCAATCCAGCTTACTGCAAAAGGGCTTGTTCCACATCTTCTTAGTCTGGATGATTATTATGCAGACAGAGATTTATGTCCAAGGAATGAAGATGGTACACATGATTATGAATGTCTTGAGGCTTTGGATTTAGAGAAGTTTAACGAGGACATGACCAGGCTTCTTGCAGGAGAAACAATCATGATGCCTGCTTTTAATTTTAAAACAGGCAAGAGAGAGTACAGAGGTAATACCTTAACACTTGGAAAAGATGATATTCTTGTGATTGAGGGTATCCATGGTCTTAACGATAAACTCTCATATTCAATACCGAAGGAGAGAAAGTTTAAGATTTATATTTCGGCTCTTACACAGCTTAACGTAGATGAGCATAATCTGCTTCCTACTACAGATGTCAGACTGTTAAGAAGGATTGTAAGAGATGCTAGAACAAGAAACACAAATGTAAAAGAGACAATTGCTATGTGGCCTTCTGTGAGAAATGGGGAAGAAAAATATATTTTTCCATTCCAGGAAAGTGCTGATATAATGTTTAATTCAGCATTAGTGTATGAACTTGCAGTATTAAAAGTGTATGCAGAACCTTTGCTTTTCCAGATTACACCAGATTGTCCGGAATATTTAGAGGCAAAGAGATTGCTTAAATGTCTGGATTATTTCCTGCCACTTCCTGCTGATGGAATTCACAGGAATTCACTTGCAAGAGAATTTATTGGCGGAAGTTGTTTTACAGTATAAATTAATAAATCATATCAGATTAAATAAAAAACTCACTGCTGTAATATGGCAGTGAGTTTTTTGTAAATGTTGTAACTATTCGGAACTCCACCCATACATTCGCAAAACCGCACGATAAATCGTGCTTTACCGCTACTACGTAGCTAATTTTGCTCATATATGGGGCGGTGACTCTATTCGAGCCACCTTACGAATAAGATAAGTAGCTTCTTACATGCAAGCATGACGAATCTACTTATCTTATTCTAAGGAGTTCTGAATAGTTATTTTATTTCTAAAATAGCAGGACGATAAGCCGGGTTATGTCGTTGAGCGTTCATCTATCTAGGACGACTGTTACCAGCCGCCTCAAGCGACCTACCTAAAGCTAGCGGGCCACGTCAATGCTTTGTTTCGGTCTTGCTTCGAATGGGGTTTACATGTGCCCTCCCTGTTACCAGCGAGGCGGTAGTCTCTTACACTGCCATTCCACCCTTACC
>JAXJVZ010000044.1:0-15478 GCA_036308285.1 Agathobacter sp.
AATATTATTGAGGAGGTTTCAAAGAATGTCAGAAATGAGCTTTGAACAAATGCTGGATGCATATGAAAAAACAATAAGAAATGGAGAAGTGGTTGAAGGTACCGTTATTGATGTTAAGCCTGACGAGATCATCTTAAACATTGGTTACAAATCAGACGGAATTATCACTCGTAACGAATATACCAACGAACCAAACGTAGATCTTACAACACTTGTTAAGGTTGATGACACTATGGAAGCAAAGGTTATCAAGGTTAACGATGGTGAAGGTCAGGTTCTTCTTTCTTACAAGAGACTTGCTGCTGAGAAGGGCAACAAGAGATTAGAAGAGGCATTTGAGAATAACGAAGTATTAACAGCAAAGGTTTCACAGGTTTTAGCAGGTGGAGTTGTTGTAAATCTAGATGAGTCAAGAGTATTCATCCCTGCAAGCCTTATCTCAGATACATTTGAGAAGGATCTTTCTAAGTTTAAGGATCAGGAGATTGATTTTGTAATCACAGAGTTTGATCCAAGAAAGAGAAGAATTATTGGAAACAGAAAGACATTATTAGTAGCCCAGAAGGTAGAAGCCCAGAAGGAGATTCTTGGTAAGATTGCTGTTGGTGATGTTGTAGATGGAACAATTAAGAATGTAACAGATTTTGGTGCATTCGTTGATTTAGGTGGAGTTGACGGATTACTCCATATCTCTGAGATGTCTTGGGGAAGAGTTGAGAATCCTAAGAAGGTATTTACAGTTGGACAGACTGTTAAGGTGTTTATTAAGAGTATCAACGAGACTAAGATTGCACTCAGTATGAAGTTTGACGATGCTAATCCATGGAATGGAGCATCTGATAAGTTTGCTGTAGGTAACGTAGTTACAGGTAAGGTTGCTCGTATGACAGACTTTGGTGCATTTGTTGAGCTTGCACCAGGAGTTGATGCTTTACTTCATGTTTCTCAGATTTCTAAGGATCATGTTGAGAAGCCAGCTGATGTATTAAAAATCGGACAGGAAGTTGAAGCTAAGATTGTTGATTTCAATGAAAATGACAAGAAAATCAGCTTAAGCATTAAAGCATTAGTAGCACCTGAAGAGGATGCGGCAGATGAAGAAGTAGCTTCTGAAATTGAGGAATAATTTTAAGGGAGCTGTCTATCAGGCAGTTCCCTATTTTTGAATTTATACATATGGGACTATTTTACTAGTGTTTCGGGAGGGTTTTTCTATGTTTGATAAGTATGAAGAGTTTAAAAAGGATGTTCTTAAACTTACAAAAATAGACCTTAATTTTTATAAAGAAAAGCAGATGCGTCGAAGAATTGATACATTAGCTACAAAGAATGGCGCAAAATCATATGATGAATATGTTGCAATGCTAAAGAAAGACAAAGATAAGTTTGAACAGTTTGTAAATTTCCTTACCATAAATGTTTCAGAGTTTTATAGAAATCCAGATCAGTGGAAGATGATGGATGAGAAGGTTATTCCTAAGCTTCTGAAAGAACAGAAGCGTCCTATAAAAATCTGGAGTGCGGCATGTTCGACGGGTGATGAGCCATATTCATTGGCCATGGCTTTTTCTAAGCATGTTCCATTATCCGATATAAAAATTCTTGCTACTGATATAGACAAGCAGGTAATAGCTCATGCTAAACAGGGATTATATGGTGAGAAAAGTATTGCCAATGTTCCAACAGATTTGAAGAAAAAATATTTTACAAAGATTGGAACTTCATATCAGATATCGGATGAAATAAAGAAGTGTGTGACATTTAAGGAACATAATCTTTTGAAGGATATTTATCCAAAGGATTACGATTTTATACTTTGTAGAAATGTTGTAATTTATTTTACTGATGAAGCAAAGGATATGATTTATAAGAATTTTTATCAAACACTTAAGAATCATGGAGTGCTTTTTATCGGAAGTACAGAGCAGATTTCTAATTATAAGCAGCTAGGCTTTGACAGAATGAGTAGCTTTTATTTTGAAAAGAATCTTGATAAATAATAAAACAGGTCTTATGACCTGTTTTATTTGCTTTTTAACATGTACTTAAAAATATGATCTACGTATCTTCTTAACATGATATCTGAAGAAGAAAAGTCTTCAGTTAATTCAAAATATGTTATTTTATCTTTATATTCATTTTTGAATTCAGGATGCATAATTGACTGGGTCTGAGGTAAAAACATAGATTGCTTTTTTGTATAACAGTTGTATGCATGACATTTTTCTTTGTATTCTGAATCTACAAATGAAGCTACACTTTTGTGAATTGCATTATCTTCAGCTGGAAGATAATAGTAATCTTTGTAGTTGGAATAGAAAAATTTAAGTTGGCTTTCAATTATTGGTATCCTGATTACCGTCGTTTCTGTATTCATAACTATGTGAAAAATATCATTTCTGGTGCTGACTTTTTGCGGAAGAACATAATCATTTTGTAATGTGATTAAGAATTCATTCCGATGTGTTTTATTGTAATCAGTGTAATTAGAAATATTGGTTTCGGTAATTGTATATTGTCCATTTAATAATTCTATGTATGAGAGTATTGGAATTAATTCAGTCATTCCAAGAACATCTTCATAGTTGTGTAGATACAGTAGCTCTAATTTATCGTCAGAAGGTTCTTTCATATATTCATAATAGACATTTATTAGTTCCCCGCCACTAAATTTATCATTTCGTTTAAGTCCTAAAAATTTCTCGATAGATTTTTGCTTATAGTTTTCGAGTTTCAGCAAAAACTTAATAGTCGAAACTGATTTGAAAATATCTAAATAATTATACTTTTTGAAAGATTCTGAAAGATTATATTTTTTACATTTTGCCTTTATAAAAGGAATATCAAATCCAACACCATTATAAGAAATAATAGTTGAATATTGTTTTATAAGTTCTATAAATGCGGATAATATTACTTTCTCCTCATCAGGTGTTTCTGCAAAAAACTGGTCTATACAAATGAGATTACCTTTCCTTCTTGCACATCCAATCATATAGATTGAAGAAGAGGATGGTGAAAATCCTGTTGTTTCTATATCGAAAAAGATAGATTTCTCATCGAAAATAGAGTTGGTTAAATTATTTTTCTTAATATACAATTCTTCGGTATGAGTACTTTTCATTTATTTACTCCTATCTGATTCAGAAACTCTGAGTTAAATATAATTAGATTATAGCATTAAAGTATTAAAAAAAGAACATAATTAGTTGTTTTACTAACAACATAATGTGGTATAATTATACATAATATATTCAAAATAGTGTATCTGTTTTGGTAAAAAATACAAGAAAGAGGGGCACAAAAATGGGTTTAAAGACGTTTTTGGGTGGTGTGCATCCGTATGAGGGTAAGGAATTAGCTAAAGATGCACCAATTAAAGAAGTTATACCCAAGGGTGAATTGGTTTTTCCTGTGTCACAGCATATTGGAGCGCCTGCAACTCCGATAGTTTCAAAAGGTGATATGGTACTCAAAGGTCAAAAGATTGCTGAAGCAGGAGGCTTTGTTTCTTCGCCAATTTATTCTTCTGTATCTGGTACTGTTAAGGCAATAGAACCAAGACGCGTTGCAGTTGGTGATATGGTTAATTGTATCGTAATTGAAAGTGATGGAAATTTTATTGAAACAGGTTTTCAGGAAGTTGAAGATGTCACAAAGCTTTCAAAAGAAGAAATAATTAACAGGGTAAAGGAAGCAGGAGTTGTTGGAATGGGAGGCGCGGGATTCCCTACACACGTTAAGCTCTCGCCAAAGAATCCTGAAAAAATTGAATACATAATTGCAAACTGCGCAGAATGTGAACCGTATCTTACAGCTGATTATAGAAGAATGCTTGAGAATCCGGAAGAGCTGGTTGAAGGTATGAAAATTATTCTTCAGTTATTTGATAATGCGAAGGGTATATTTGGAATTGAGAATAATAAACCAGATTGTATTGAAAAATTAAAGGAACTTGTCAAAGATGAGCCACGGCTTGAGGTTTGTGAGCTTATGACAAAATATCCACAGGGTGGAGAGAGACAGCTTATCTATGCAACAACGGGAAGAGCGATTAATTCTAAGATGCTTCCAGCTGATGCCGGATGTATTGTAGATAATGTTGAGACAATTATTGCTGTTTACAACGCTGTAAAGAAGGGAAGACCTGTAATGCAAAGAGTTGCCACAATAACAGGTGATGCAATTGTTCATCCATCTAACTTCTTATACAGTATGGGTACATCATATGAGGAATTAATTGAAGCCGCAGGTGGATTCAAAGGGACTCCGGCCAAGGTTATTTCAGGTGGACCTATGATGGGATTTGCTTTGTTTGGTCTTGATATTCCGACTACGAAGACAACATCATCATTATTATGCTTAAGTAAAGATGCTGTGTCTGCAAATGAACCTATTAATTGTATTAATTGTGGAAGATGTGTTGAGGCTTGTCCTGAACAGCTGATTCCGAGCAGACTTATGAAATTCAGTGAGCGTGGACTTATGTCTGAGTTTGAGGCATGGAGTGGACTTGAGTGTATCGAATGTGGAAGTTGTTCTTATGTATGTCCTTCAAGAAGACATGTTGCACAGTCGGTTAAGACTATGAAAAAGCTTGTTTTAGCTGAGAAGAGAAAACAGGCAAGTAAATAAATAGAAAGAGGTGGATAATTGTGAGTGATTTATATAATGTTTCTTCATCACCACATGTGCGTGCCAAAGATTCAACATCTAAAATTATGTTAATCGTGGCAGCTGCTCTTTTACCTGCCAGCTTATTTGGTATCTGGAATTTTGGATTCAAGGCTTTAGTTCTTATTATGGTTACTATTGCAAGCTGTGTGGTATCAGAGACAATTTTTAATTTAATTGTACATAAAAAGAATACAATAGGAGATTTTTCAGCAGTTGTAACAGGTTTACTTCTGGCGTTAAATTTACCAGTAGGTCTTCCATGGTGGGAGGCAGTAATCGGTAGTGTCTTTGCAATTATTATTGTCAAGTGTCTATTCGGAGGTTTAGGACAGAACTTTATGAACCCGGCACTTGGTGGAAGATGTTTCCTTCTGATTGCATTTGCTGCTGATATGACAAATTTTGCTGTAAAAAAAGGTGGAGTTGATGTATATTCTGGTGCAACACCACTTGCTCAGATTAGGGAAGCAGGTCAGATTCCGGCAGGACTTAATGTGATGGATATGCTTGTTGGAAAGACTGCAGGAACAATTGGTGAGACATCGGTTATAGCTATTCTGATTGGTGCAATCATCTTGATTTTATGTGGAATCATTGATTTAAAGATTCCAGGAGCATATATTATTACATTTGCAATATTTATGTTCTTGTTTGGTGCAAGTCATTTTGATATCAATTATGTTGTTGCTCAGTTGTGTGGTGGTGGACTTATGCTTGGAGCATTCTTTATGGCAACAGATTATGTAACATCGCCTATAACTCCTAGAGGAAAAATCCTTTTTGGTATCTGTTGTGGTATTCTTACAGGGCTTTTCCGTTGCTTCGGAGCAAATGCAGAGGGAGTTTCCTTTGCAATTATCTTAAGTAACCTTTTAGTACCTATTATTGAAAAATACACAGTTCCAAGAGCATTTGGTGTAGTAAAGGAGGCTAAGAAGCATGAATAAACATATTGTACATGACGCTTTGATTTTAACAGCCTTTACTTTAGTACTTGGTCTTATCCTTGGAATTGTATACGGTGTTACAAAGCCACGAATTGATGCTGAAAAATTAAAGACTGCACAGGCTGCCTATCAGCAGGTTTTCTCTGATGCTGAATCGTTTGAAACATACGAATATGATCAGACACAGGCAGATAAAATTCTTCAGGATGCAGAATACAAAGATGTGATTAATGATATTCAAAGTGCACTTTCAAAAGATGGTGAGGTTCTTGGATATGTAATTACAGTAACTGCAAAGGATGGAAGCCAGGGAAGTATTACATTCTCAGTTGGAATTAGAAATGATGGAACTGTAAATGGATATTCAATTACTGATATAGCAGAAACGCCAGGTCTTGGAATGAAGGCTCAGGACGAATCCTTCTATAAGCAGTTTGAGAACAAACTTGTAGAAAAGTTTACAGTAGTAAAGCAGACTCCGGCAGCTGATAATGAAATTGAAGCTATTACAGGATCAACAATTACTTCTAAGGCCATGGCCAATGGATGTAATGCTGCATTAGAATACTTTAAGACAGTATTACAGACTGAGGGAGGTGCACAGTAATGAATAAGTATATTGAGAGATTATATAATGGTATTATTAAAGAAAATCCGACATTTGTACTTATGCTCGGAATGTGTCCAACTCTTGCCGTAACATCAAGTGCAGATAAAGGTCTTGGAATGGGACTTTCAACATTAGTGGTTTTGGTTTGCTCTAACCTTTTAATTTCACTTTTTAGAAAAGTAATTCCTAATGGAGTGAGAATGCCGGCATACATCGTTGTTGTTGCTTCATTAGTAACAGTAGTTCAGTTTATGTTACAGGCGTATTTACCAAGCTTATCAGCTTCATTGGGTGTGTATATTCCACTTATTGTAGTTAACTGTATTATTCTTGGCAGAGCAGAAAGCTATGCTTCAAAGAATGGTCCAATTGAATCAATTTTTGATGGTCTTGGAATGGGACTTGGATTTACAGTAGGACTTACACTCATTGGACTTGTAAGAGAAATTCTTGGTGCAGGAACAATTTTCAGTCACCAGGTATTATCACTTAGCTGGTTTACTCCAATTACAATCTTTATTATGGCGCCGGGAGCATTTCTTGTTCTTGCATTTCTCGTTGCCGGAATGAATATTGTAAGAAAGAAAATGGAAAGTAAGGGAACACCACTTGCTAAGCCTGCTGGATGTCTGGCAGGAGACTGTGCACACTGTGGGGCTTCATGTCCATCAAAAAACAATGAAAAAAAGGAAGGAGGAGCTGAATAATGAGTTCACTTGCAGGATTAATTTCGATTGCAGTTGCTGCAGCAATTGTCAATAACGTAGTATTAAGTCAGTTCCTTGGAAT
Source organism: Agathobacter sp. (assembly GCA_036308285.1). GTDB lineage: Bacteria > Bacillota > Clostridia > Lachnospirales > Lachnospiraceae > Roseburia. The sequence continues at coordinate 7,024 of JAXJVZ010000044.1, forward strand.
TTGTCCTTTCCTTGGAGTTTCCAAGAATACAAAAACAGCTGCCGGAATGGGAGGTGCCGTAATTTTCGTTATTACAATTGCAACGATTGTTACACAGCTTATTTACAAGGGCGTTCTTGCTAATTCATTCCTACAGAAGAAGGGAATTGACCTTACATACTTACAGACCATTGTATTTATTTTAGTAATTGCTTCTTTAGTTCAGTTTGTTGAGATGTTTTTGAAGAAAATGATGCCACCGCTTTATGAGTCGCTTGGTGTTTTCCTTCCACTTATTACAACAAACTGTGCAGTACTTGGAGTTGCACTTAACTGTGTTACATTCGAGTATAGCATTTTAGAGAGCATTGTATATGGATTTGCTACAGCTGTAGGATTTTTCATAGCAATTGTCCTTATGGCGGGACTTCGTGAGAAGATTGAATATAATGATATTCCAAAGACATTCCAGGGAACTGCAATTGTGCTTATAACAGCATGTCTTATGTCAATTGCATTCATGGGATTCTCCGGAATGAGTTTTTAGGAGGAAATTAATATGAATATTACTGCGATTATTGTTGCAGCTGTAGTAGTAGGCTGCGTTGGTATTATTCTTGGATTCTTCCTTGGAATTTCCGGAGAGAAATTTAAAGTAGAAGTTGATCCAAGAGAGGAAGCAATCCTTGGGGTTCTTCCAGGAAATAACTGTGGTGGTTGTGGATATGCAGGATGTTCTGGTCTTGCAGCTGCAATTGCTAAAGGTGAGGCTCCGGTTGGACAGTGTCCGGTTGGAGGAGATCCTGTAGCTGCACAGGTTGCCGAGATTATGGGTGTTGAAGCTGGTGCAGGAGTTAAGAAGGTTGCATTTGTTAAGTGTGCCGGCACCTACGATAAAGCTAATACGGATTATAATTACACTGGAGTAGAAGACTGCAAGGCTATGGCATTTGTGCCAGCTGGTGGTTCTAAGACATGTAATTATGGATGTTTGGGTTATGGAAGCTGTGTTAAGGCCTGTCCATTTGATTCAATTCATGTGGTTGACGGAGTTGCTAAGGTTGATCCATTAACCTGTAAGGCATGTGGAAAGTGTATTGATGCTTGTCCAAAAAATCTTATAGAGCTTGTTCCATTTGATGCTTCACATATTGTTCAGTGCAGCTCAAAGGATAAGGGCAAGGATGTTATGAAGGCATGTTCAGTTGGATGTATTGGCTGTCACTTATGTGAGAAGAATTGCCCTTCAGATGCTGTTCATGTAATTGATAATGTTGCTTACATTGATCAGGAGAAATGTACAGGTTGTGGAGTTTGTGCTGAGAAATGTCCTAAGAAAATAATTTTATAATAGAAAAATGGTAAAAAAATGGATTCACCAATTGTGGTGAATCCATTTTTAATATAACTATAAACCATCAGAATAATGAAGTTCATAATCATCAGTAATAAAAATAGCTTCTATATTGTCTGTCTGATTGATTAAATTCATTCCTTCATCAAGACCTAGTGAAAAACATATAGTGCTTAAAGCATCTCCCTCGGTAGAAGAGTCGCTAATTATTGTTACAGATAGTAGATTGTTATTTATAGGGTAGCCCGTTTTAGAATCTAATAAGTGATGGTATATTACATCATCAACCTTATAATATCGTTCATAGATTCCAGAGGTTACAACTGATTTTGAAATAACGGAAATTTTGGTTATTATTTCACCACTTTTATTAAATGGTTTTTGTATTCCAACATTAAATGAATTTCCATTAGAGTTTGAACCAATAGTAAGAACATTTCCCCCAAGATTTATTATCGCAGAATTAATCCCATTTTCTAATAGATATTCTTTCATTTTATCAGCGACAAATCCCTTGGCAATTCCACCTAAATCAATCTTAGCATCAGAATCTGACAAATAAACACTATTAGAGTCTATTATAATATTATGGAAATTAATATGATTCACCAATGCTAATATATCTGATTCTTTGGGAATCACGGAATCATCTGTAATGTTTTCATCGTTTTTAATATTCTGACTAATTTTGGAGATGTTCCATAGTTCAGATAATTTCCCGATTGTGATATCAAATTTTCCATTGCTTAGTTCACAATATTTAATTGCCGAATTAAGTAATTCAATAGTTTCTGGATTGACTTTTACAGACTTTATACCGGCATTGTCGTTTATTTTAGAAATATCACTTTCTGGGATTGTATTTGAAAACATATTTTCATATTTGTGGGCAATATCAAAACAATCATCAATAAGTTTGGAATTGTTTGTATTGTACAAGGTAATATTAATAATAGTGTTAAAATAAAAACCTGAATTTGATACTTCATTTTTGCTTGTAGGAAAAACGCATCCAGATAATAATCCAACAAATAGACATAATGAAGTTAATATAGTAATAAATTTTTTTCTCATAAAGATATATTAACATAAAATTACTAAAATATTTTGAAATTTTTAAAATTTTATGTTAGAGTATAAAAGATATAGTTTAATTATACGAAACAGGGGAATACAATGAGTTTAGATAAGAAATACAAAAGAATTGTAATTAAAATTGGCTCGTCTTCACTTACTCATGAAGAGACAGGAAGTTTAAATCTTGCTAAGATGGAGAAACTTGTAAGAACAGTATGCGATTTGAGAAATACCGGGTATGATGTTTGTATTGTTAGCTCGGGAGCAATAGCTGTTGGAAGGGATTCTTTAGGACTAAAAGAAAGACCTAAGAATATCTCTACAAAACAGGCTTGTGCTGCTGTAGGACAAGGAAGACTTATGATGACCTATCAAAAGCTTTTTGGTGAATATAATCAGAATTCAGGTCAGGTTCTTATTACTAAGAACACTATGGTAAATCCGGTGTCACGCGATAATGCCAAGAATACATTTAATGAACTTTTTAATCTTGGAGTAGTCCCAATTGTTAATGAAAATGATACTGTAAGTACATATGAGATGCAGTTTGGTGATAATGATACACTTTCTGCATTGGTTGCATCATTAGTAGGTGCTGATTTGCTTATTCTTTTATCTGATATTGATGGACTTTATACAGATGACCCACATGATAATCCAGATGCAGAACTTATTCATGATGTTGAAGAAATAAATGAAAAGCTTTTTCATATGGCAAAAGAGTCAACTGGTACTGATGTGGGAACTGGTGGAATGGCCACAAAACTTATGGCAGCAAAGATTGCGACATATTCAGGAACAGATATGGTAATTGCTAATGGAGCTGATGTAAATATTTTATACAATATTTTGGAAGGTGAATTTGTTGGAACTATGTTCCATTCGATGGATGATTCAAATTTTGTATTAGCAAATTATATTATGGAGACACTTGGATAATGACAGACGAACAAATTGGCAGAATAAACGAATTATACAGAAAATCTAAGGCAGAAGGACTTACTGAAGAAGAGAAAAAAGAACAGGCTATACTTAGAAAAGAATTTATTGCAAATGTAAAAGGAAATCTTATTAATCAGCTAAATAATATTGATTTAGTTGATAAAGATGGAAATGTTGAAAATCTTGGTGAAAAATATGGAAACAAAACAGAAAATTCGTAAAGATTTTCTAAGAATAAGAAAACAAATGCAAAAAGAAGATGTTATTTGTAAAAGTCAGCAGATATGTCATGCAATAATCAATATGAATATTTGGGATAATATTTCATCAATTTTTGTATACTCTCCGATAAATAATGAGGTTGACTTACAGGTACTAGTTGAATGGGCAAGAAGTAAAAATATTATTGTTTGTTTTCCAAAAGTTACGGAAGATGATATGTTTTTTTACAGAATAGATAAAGATTCCATGTTAGAAGAAGGATATTTTAAAATAAAAGAACCAGCAGGGAATGAAGAAATATTTGAAGCTGATAGTAAAACGATTATTTTTGTGCCAGGAAACGCATTTGATATAAAAGGCTACAGAGTTGGATATGGTAAAGGATTTTATGATAAATATCTTAATAAATATTCATCGGCCAAAGCAATTGGAGTAGCTTATGAATGGCAAATCATAAAAGAAATTGAATATGATAGCTTTGATATTTCTATGGACATTATCGTGAGCGAGAAAGGTGAGGTTAAAATATATGACTGATTTACAAAACCTATGTAAGAGTGCACATGAAGCTAGAATTACAATGGGAACTTTAGATACTGATTTAAAAAATAAGGTTTTAAAGGCTGCAGCTGATAGCTTAATGGCAGCTGAGAAAGAAATTTTAGAGGCAAATGCTGTTGATGTTGCTAATGCAAAAGAAAAGTTAATGGCGGAGGCTCTTATAGACAGACTTACATTAAATCATGAGAGATTAGAAGGCATGGCAGATGGTTTAAGGCAGATTGCAAAGCTTGCGGATCCTATTGGAGAAGTACTATCAATGAATAAACAGCCAAACGGTCTTATTATTGGAAAGAGAAGAGTTCCATTAGGTGTAATTGGAATTATTTATGAGGCAAGACCTAATGTTACTGCTGATGCTTTTGGTCTATGCTTTAAATCTGGTAACTGTGTAATTTTAAAGGGCGGAAGTGATGCGATTAATTCAAATATTGCAATTGTTAAAGCTCTTAAAGCTGCATTATCAGACAATGGAATAGATGATGGAGTATTAAGTATAATCAAGTCTACCGATAGAGAGACTACTAACGAGTTTATGAAGATGGATCAGTATGTCGATTTACTTATTCCAAGAGGTGGAGCCGGTCTTATTCAGAATGTAGTTAAGAATTCCACAATTCCTGTAATTGAGACAGGAACTGGAAATTGTCATGTTTATGTTGATAAGGCTGCAGATTTTGAGATGGCTATTTCAATTATTGTGAATGCAAAGACCCAGAGAATCGGGGTGTGCAATGCATGTGAATCAATTGTAGTACACAGCGATATTGCAAGAGAGTTTCTTCCAAAGCTTTATGTTAAGCTCAAAGAGCATAATGTTGAGTTAAGATGTGATGAGCGTGCAATGGACATTTTAAAGAATGCGCAGGAGCTTGTTAAGGCAGCAAATGATGAAGACTGGGGAATGGAATACTTAGATTATATAATGTCTGTTAAGATTGTAGACAGTATAGATGAGGCAATTGCACACATTAATAAATATAATACTTCTCATTCAGAAGCAATTATTACATCTGACTATGATGATGCCCAGAAGTTTTTAGACAGGGTTGATGCTGCATGTGTATACGTAAATGCTTCTACAAGATTTTCAGATGGTAATGAGTTTGGTTTTGGTGCAGAGATTGGAATCAGTACGCAGAAGCTTCATGCGAGAGGTCCTATGGGACTTGAAGCACTTACAAGCTATAAATATGTGATTTATGGCGAGGGACAGATTAGAGAATAAAACAGAGGATTTTATGAGAGATTTAGAAGCTAATTTACAATATGAATATATGGATAAAGCTAAGGAATATGTTGCAAAGAAGTCTGCCGAATTAGGCAGACCTCTTACTTTCTGCGTCGTTACTTTTGGTTGTCAGATGAATGCAAGAGACTCTGAAAAGCTTGTTGGAATTTTAGAAAAAATTGGATATCAGGAAACAGAAGATGAGCATGCTGATTTTGTGATTTATAATACATGTACTGTTAGGGAGAATGCTAATAATAAGGTATATGGACGTCTTGGTTATCTTTCAAATTATAAGAAAAAAAATCCGGATATGATGATTGCTCTTTGCGGATGTATGATGCAGGAGCCAACAGTTGTAGAGACTATTAGAAAGAAATACAAGTTTGTAAATCTTGTATTCGGCACTCACAATATTTATAAATTTGCAGAGTTACTCTGTAATGCATTTGAATCAGATTCAACAATTATTGATATCTGGAAGGATACAGATAAAATTGTGGAAGATCTTCCTGTAAAGAGAAAGTTCTCTTTTAAATCAGGAGTAAATATTATGTTCGGATGTAATAATTTCTGCAGTTATTGCATTGTACCATATGTAAGAGGAAGAGAACGAAGCAGAGAGCCAAAGGATATTATAAGAGAAATTGAGAATCTGGTGGCAGATGGGGTAGTTGAGATAATGCTGCTTGGTCAGAATGTTAATTCGTATGGCAAGAATCTTGAGAACCCTGTAACTTTTGCAGAGCTGCTCAGAGAGATTAATAATATTGAGGGATTAAAACGTATTCGTTTTATGACTTCTCATCCAAAGGATCTTTCAGATGAACTTATTGAGGCAATGAAGGATTGCGATAAGGTATGTAAGCATTTCCACCTTCCGCTTCAGTCAGGAAGCTCAAGAATTCTTAAGATAATGAATAGACACTATGATAAAGAACAGTATCTTGAAGAGGTTGAAAAGCTTAGAAAAGCAGTACCTGATATTGCACTTACAACTGATATCATTGTTGGTTTCCCAGGTGAGACTGAGGAAGATTTCTTAGAGACAATGGATGTTGTAAAGAGGGTAAGATATGACAGTGCCTTTACCTTTATTTATTCAAAGAGAACTGGAACACCTGCTGCAACAATGGACGATCAGGTTCCGGATGATGTGGTAAAGGATAGATTTGACAGACTTCTTAAAGAGGTTCAGACAATTTCCAACGAGAAAGCGATGATGCTTGAGGGAAAGACTATGAAAGTTCTTGCAGAAGAAATGGATGGACAGGATGATAAGCTTATTACAGGCCGTCTTGATAACAATGCAATTGTTCACTTTCCAGGTGACGCATCGATGATTGGAAATATATATAATGTTAAGCTCGTGGAATGTAAGGGCTTCTATTACATGGGCGAGATTGCAGATAATGAATAAACGTTTTGGAAAAAAGGATATAATTTTTCTTGTTATTGTTGCTGTATTATGCATATGTGCCTTGCTAGGATACAGATTTATTCTGAATGATTCAGGCAGTTTTGCAGAAGTGATGGTGGATGGAAATATTTATGGAGTATATCCGCTTGGCAAAGATAAGACAGTAGAGATAAGAGATAAGAATGGAAAAACAACCAATATTTTACGCATTGAAGATGGACAGGCTGATATGATTGAAGCTGATTGTCCTGATAAAATATGTGTTGAACATATTCCTGTTAATAAAAATAGGCAGACAATTGTATGTCTGCCTAATAAAGTTGTGGTGACAATTAAAGGGAATGATGAAGCTGAGGTTGATTCCATTGCAAAATAAAGGTGGCAATATGGTTAAGAAAATTCCATATTTAGGATTATTTTTAGCACTTGCACTTGTATGCAGTTATATTGAAACGTTAATACCTTTTTCAATCGGAATACCGGGAATAAAACTTGGATTAACAAATATAATAGTTGTTCTTATGATTTATTGCGTAGGGGCAAAAGAAGCATTTGCTGTCTCAATTTTCAGGATTATTCTTGTGGGTTTTATGTTTGGAAATGCATTTAGTATAATCTATTCACTTGCAGGGGGAATGCTTAGTTTTTTTGCAATGTACCTGCTTATAAGATTTAAAGTGCTTAAGTGTGTTTCTGTTAGTGTAATTGGTGGTATTTGTCATAATATAGGACAAATAATTATTGCTGCAATTGTAGTAGAAAATATTAATATTATGTGGTATTTGCCTGTACTTTTAGTCGCAGGAGTTATTACAGGATTTATAATAGGCCTTATTTCACAGGAGATAATACTACGAATTGGCAACAAGGTTAAATTCTAGGAGGATATATGTACTCATATATAAAAGGAGAACTTGCAGAAGTTAATACTGACCACATTGTTGTAGAGACTGGTGGAATCGGTTACATGGTTTATGTACCGGCACAATCTTTGGAATATCTTCCTTCAATTGGTGATGATATAAAGATATATACATATTTATACATAAGAGAAGATGCAATGATACTTTATGGATTTCTTACAAAAGATGATCTTGAAGTATTTAAATTACTAATTACAGTAAGTGGAATTGGACCCAAAGGTGGTCTTTCTATATTATCAACTTTATCATCAGATGATCTTCGTTTTGCAATATTATCTGGTGATTCAAAAGCGATATCAAAAGCTCCAGGAATTGGATCAAAAACTGCTCAAAGAGTAATTATTGATCTTAAGGATAAGATGAGTTTAGAAGAGGCATTTGAGAAAAAAATTGAAAATACAGAAAATTCTCTTAAGATACCGGAGGGGCATAATGCAGTTAAAAATGATGCAGTACTTGCCCTTAATGCATTAGGATATTCGTCTACAGAGAGTTTAAAAGCGGTGTCAAAAGTAGAAATAACAGAAGGAATGGACGTAGAAGAGGTTCTTAAATTGGCTCTTAAGCACATGTCCATTTTTTAAAGGAAAATAATTGATGGAAAAAAGAGTAATATCAACACAGATTCAGGAAGAAGATATCAAGATTGAATCAAGTCTTCGACCACAAAAATTAGATGATTATATTGGACAGCAAAAAATTAAGGAAAATCTCAAAATATATATTGAAGCAGCAAAAGCTAGAGG
>JAXJVZ010000045.1:0-12472 GCA_036308285.1 Agathobacter sp.
AGAAGCAGGGGCAGGAAGAGTTGAATCCTTCCATGATGTAAATAACCCTAACTCAGGAAAAGTAATGTTATCAGCCGGAATGGAGTACGAAGGAACTCTAAGAAGAGCTGATGTAAACAATCAGGGAATCTGTGATGTGGCATATTATTCTAAGATAAGAAGTGCTGCACTTGATGAGCCGGAAGAGACAGAGGAAGAAATCACTGAGGCTGCAGTAGCGACAAAGATAATTGGAGAAGATGGAATAGAGAGAAACTTCATATCCGATGAGACAATGGAGTATGTTGGAATTCTTGCAAAGCTTGAGTTATCAGAGGATGAAGCAGAGGCTGCCAAAAAAGATATGGCAGAGATGCTTGATTATATTGATAAGCTTAATGAGCTTGATACGACAGGAATTGAACCAATGAGCCATGTGTTCCCGGTTAACAACGTTTTCCGCGAAGACCTGGTTACAAATGGAGACGGAAGCAAGGCAACACTTGCAAATGCGCCGGTACAAAAGGATGGTGGATTCAAGGTGCCTAAGACAATCGGAGAATAAGGAAGGAGTATTTCATGGATTTAATGTCATTAACTGCCGTTGAACTCGGCAAGAAAATAAAGGCAAATGAGATTACTGCCGTGGAGGCTACTTCGGCAGCAATAGATGCAATAAAAAAACACGAAGCAGATATTAACAGCTTCGTAACAGTAGATGAAGAAGGTGCATTAAAAAGAGCCGCAGAGGTTCAGGCAAAGATTGATGCAGGAGAGCTTACCGGTCCACTTGCAGGTGTACCGGTAGCAATCAAGGATAACATGTGTACAGAAGGTTTAAAGACTACATGTTCATCCAAGATTCTTTACAACTTTATTCCAACATATACAGCAGAGGCAGTAAAGAAGCTTGAAGAGGCGGGAGCTGTTATTGTTGGCAAGACCAACATGGACGAATTTGCCATGGGAAGTACAACAGAGACCTCAGCATATGGAAAGACTAAAAACCCATGGAACACAGCGCACGTTCCTGGCGGTTCATCTGGTGGTTCATGTTCAGCCGTAGCAGCGGAGGAAGTTCCTTTTGCACTCGGTTCTGACACTGGTGGCTCAATAAGACAGCCAAGCTCATTTTGTGGAGTTACAGGAATTAAGCCAACATATGGAACAGTTTCAAGATATGGACTTATAGCTTATGGTTCATCACTTGACCAGATTGGTCCGGTTGCCAAGGATGTAACAGACTGTGCAACGATTTTGGAAATTATCTCAGGCTATGACGAGAAGGATTCTACATCAGTAAAAAGAGATGATTATAAATTTACAGACGCATTAGTAGATGATGTTAAGGGACTTAAGATTGGTATTCCAAGAGATTATTTTGGTCAGGGTCTTAATCCGGAGGTAAAAGAAGCAGTACTTGGTGCGGCAAAAATGCTTCAGGAAAAAGGCGCAATTGTAGAAGAGTTTGATTTGGGATTAGTTGAGTATGCAATCCCTGCATATTATGTAATTGCCTGTGCAGAGGCAAGCTCAAACCTTGCACGTTTTGACGGTGTAAAATATGGTTACAGATCAGAGGAATACACAGACCTTCATAACATGTACAAAAAATCACGTTCGGAAGGTTTTGGAGCAGAGGTAAAGAGAAGAATTATGCTTGGCTCTTTCGTTCTCTCATCAGGATATTATGATGCATATTACCTTAAGGCTCTAAGAGTAAAAGCACTTATTAAGAAAGCCTTTGATGAGGCTTTTGCAAAGTACGATGTAATCCTTGGACCAGCGGCACCGACAACAGCACCAAAGCTTGGAGAAAGTCTTGATAATCCTATACAGATGTATCTTGGTGATATATATACAATATCAGTTAACCTTGCAGGCCTTCCTGGAATTTCACTTCCATGCGGAATGGATAAGAATGGACTTCCGATAGGACTTCAGTTAATCGGAGACTGCTTTAAGGAAAAGAATATCATTAGAGCAGCCTACAGCTTTGAGAAGACAAAGGGATACAGACACAGCCCAATGTCAGAAAAAGCAGGGGAGACATCTCCTACAGGAACGAAGGAAGACTTATAGGAAGGAGTAGGATTATGAAACAGTATGAAACAGTCATCGGACTTGAGGTCCATGTAGAGTTAGCAACAAAGACAAAGATTTTCTGCTCCTGCTCAACAGAGTTTGGAGGCGCACCGAACACACACACCTGTCCTGTATGTACAGGTCAGCCGGGATCTCTTCCGGTACTCAATAAACAGGTGGTAGAATATGCAGTAGCAGTAGGACTAGCAACAAACTGTACAATTACACAGTACAGTAAGTTTGACCGTAAGAACTATTTTTACCCGGACAACCCACAGAACTACCAGATTTCACAGTTATATCTTCCAATATGCCGCAATGGATATGTTGAGATAGAGACAGAAGCAGGAAAAAAACAGGTAAGGATACATGAAATTCATATGGAGGAGGATGCCGGAAAGCTTATCCATGATGAGTGGGAGGATGTATCAATTGTAGATTATAATCGTTCAGGTGTACCTCTTATCGAGATTGTATCTGAGCCTGATATGAGATCTTCCGAGGAGGTAATTGCTTACCTTGAGACTCTTCGCCAGACAATCCAGTATCTTGGAGCATCAGACTGTAAGCTTAATGAAGGTTCAATGAGAGCAGACGTTAACATTTCAGTAAGAGAGGTTGGCTCGAAGAAATTCGGAACACGTACAGAGATGAAGAACTTAAACTCTTTTAAGGCAATTGCCCATGCAATTGAAGGGGAACGAGAACGTCAGATAGAGCTTATCGAGATGGGAAGAAAGGTAGTCCAGGAGACAAGAAGATGGGATGATAACAAGGAGTCATCACATGCAATGCGTTCTAAAGAGGATGCTCATGACTACAGATATTTCCCGGAACCAGACCTTGTTCCAATTATAGTATCCGATGAGTGGATTAAGGAGATTAAGGACAAACAGCCAGAGCTCAGACCACAGAAGCTTGAAAGATATAAAAAGGAATATGATATACCTGAATACGATGCAAAGCTTCTTACAGAGTCAAAGCATATGGCAGATATATTCGAGGCAACAACTAAGATATGTAACAAGCCTAAGAAGGTATCTAACTGGCTGATGGTGGAGACAATGCGCCTTTGCAAGGAATATGAGATGGATGTCGAGGATATTAATTTCTCACCAGTTAACCTTGCAAAACTGGTTGATCTGGCAGAAGCCGGAACAATTAACTCATCAGTAGCAAAAGATGTATTTAAGGAAGTATTTACTAATGATATCGACCCTGAGAAATATGTTGAGGAAAAAGGCTTAAAGACTGTAAATGACGAGGATGCTTTAAGAAAGACTATCGGGGAAGTGATTGAGGCAAACCCACAGGCGGTAGCTGACTACAGAAATGGTAAGGAAAAGGCAATTGCATCCCTGGTAGGTCAGACAATGAAGGCTACAAAGGGTAAGGCGAATCCGGGTATTGTTAATAAACTTCTTAGAGAGATGTTGTAGAGTTATCGAAAGTATTATAAACTGCAGTTCATTTGATGTGGCTGCAGTTTATTTTTTTATCTCAGTTGTACTAGTAAGTGGTGAGTAGAAACATATTTGTCTCAGTGTTGATACAATCCACCAACTGAGATAAAAGCCTCCGGCGGATTGCAGGAATGCGCAGAAGTAGATGTCAGCAAAGCTGACGCGCATTTCACAGCAATAACGCCAAGGCGTTATTGAAATCTATTTGGGGGGATTCTGGTATTGTAGTCATCTGCTGAGTTATGATTTATAAGTTTTGTAATAAAACACAATAATTTTATAAGTAAATCTAATAATAAAAATCAGAATATATAATTGGAAAAATACCCCTGTCACAGTTATACTATAGTAGTACGCAAATGTACTTTTACAGAATGTACTTTTATAAGAAAGCATTTAGGAGGAACGATAATGGATTATAAGTCATCAGGAGTTGATATTGAGGCAGGATACAAGTCAGTAGAGCTTATGAAAGCTGCTGTTAAGGGAACTATGAGACCAGAGGTACTTGGAGGTCTTGGTGGATTTTCCGGAGCATTCTCTTTAGAGAAGATTAAGGAGATGGAGGAGCCTGTACTTTTATCAGGTACAGATGGTTGCGGAACAAAGGTTAAGCTTGCATTTATTATGGATAAGCATGACACAATCGGAATTGATGCAGTTGCAATGTGTGTTAACGATGTAGCATGTGCAGGTGGAGAACCATTATTTTTCCTTGATTATATAGCTTGTGGTAAGAACTACCCTGAGAAGATTGCAACAATCGTAGGTGGTGTTGCAGAAGGCTGTAAGCAGTCAGGATGTGCCCTTGTAGGTGGAGAGACAGCTGAGCATCCAGGACTTATGCCAGAGGATGATTATGATCTGGCAGGATTTGCTGTTGGTATCGTTGATAAGAAGGATATCATCACAGGAGAGAACTTAAAGGATGGAGATGTTCTTATCGGAATGGCTTCAACAGGTGTTCATTCAAATGGATTCTCACTTGTAAGAAAGATTTTTGATATGACTAAGGAATCTCTTGATACATATTATGACGAGCTTGGAACAACTCTTGGAGAGGCTCTTATTGCACCAACAAGAATTTATGTTAAGGCTCTTAAGGCTGTAAAGGATGCAGGAGTCAGGGTTAAGGCATGCAGCCATATTACAGGAGGTGGATTCTATGAGAATATTCCACGTATGCTTCCAGAAGGAAAGCGTGCAGTTGTAGAGAAGAACTCATACGAAGTTCCAGCAATCTTTAAGCTTATGGCAAAGGTTGGAAATGTAGATGAGCAGATGATGTACAACACATACAACATGGGGCTTGGAATGATTGTTGCAGTAGACCCGGCTGATGTTGATAAGACAATGGAGGCTATGAAGTCTGCCGGAGATACACCATACGTGGTTGGTAAGATTATCGACGGAGAAAAGGGTGTAGACTTAGTATAATTTTCGAGGAGACTTTTGATGAAGATAGCAGTATGTGTGTCTGGTGGAGGAACTAATCTTCAGGCCATCATTGATGCAATAGATAATGGTACAATAACCAATACTGAGATTTCAGTAGTAATTGCTAATAATCCTGGAGCTTTTGCTCTTGAAAGAGCAAAGAAGCACGGAATTGAAGCGGTATGTATTTCTCCAAAGAACTATGAGACAAGAGCTGAGTTTAACAGGGAATTCCTTGAAAAATTAGACAGCTATGAAGTTGATCTGGTGGTACTTGCAGGATTTCTTGTAGTGATTCCACCAGAGATGATACAGAAATACCGCAACAGAATAATCAATATTCATCCATCACTTATCCCATCCTTTTGCGGAACAGGATACTATGGACTTAAGGTCCATGAGGGAGCACTCGAAAGAGGTGTTAAGGTGACTGGAGCAACATGTCATTTTGTTGATGAAGGAACAGATACGGGTCCTATTATTTTACAGAAGGCTGTAGAGATTAAGCAGGGAGATACACCTGAGGTTTTACAGAAGAGAGTAATGGAACAGGCTGAGTGGATTATAATGCCAAAGGCAATTGATTTAATTGCAAATGGTAAGGTTTCTGTAGTTGACGGACGCGTTGTAATTGATGAGGATTAATAAGGAGACATAATAGATGAAGGTTTTAGTAGTAGGAAGCGGCGGACGTGAGCATGCAATCTGTCGTGCAGTAGCTAAGAGTGAGAGAGTTGACAAGATTTACTGTGCACCGGGAAATGCCGGAATTGCAGCACTCGCTGAATGTGTTAATATCGGAGCAATGGAATTTGATAAATTAGTAGCTTTTGCAAAGGACAATGCAATCGATTTTACAATCATTGGAATGGACGATCCATTAGTTGGAGGAATAGTTGACGAATTCGAAGCAGCAGGACTTAAGTGCTTTGGACCTAAGAAGAATGCAGCAATCCTCGAGGGATCAAAAGCATTTTCTAAGGATTTAATGAAGAAATACAATATTCCAACAGCTGCATACGAGAATTTTACTGATGCTGATGAGGCGCTTAAGTATCTTGAGACAGCTAAGATGCCTATCGTATTAAAGGCTGACGGACTTGCTCTTGGGAAGGGGGTATTAATCTGTAATACTCTTGAAGAGGCAAAAGTCGGAGTTAAGGAAATTATGGAAGACAAGAAGTTCGGAACTGCTGGTAACACAATGGTAGTTGAAGAATTTATGACAGGACGCGAGGTTTCTGTTCTTTCATATGTAGATGGAAAGACAATCAGGATTATGTCATCAGCTCAGGATCACAAGAGAGCAGGAGACGGAGATACAGGACTTAATACTGGAGGAATGGGTAACTTCTCACCAAGTCCATTCTATACAGCAGAAGTTGATGAGTTCTGTCAGAAATACATCTATCAGGCAACAGTTGATGCAATGGCAGCAGAGGGAAGACCTTTTAAGGGAGTAATTTTCTTCGGTCTTATGCTTACAGAGGATGGGCCTAAGGTTCTTGAATATAATGCCCGTTTCGGAGACCCGGAGGCACAGGTTGTTCTTCCTAGAATGAAGAATGACATCATCGATGTAATGGAAGCCTGTGTTGATGGAAGGCTTGATGAAATTGATTTACAGTTTGAAGATAATGCCTGCGTATGTGTAGTGTTAGCTTCTGACGGATATCCTGTATCATACGAAAAGGGATTCCCAATTACAGGATTTGAGAATTTTGATGGTAAGGATGACTATTACTGCTATCATGCAGGAACAAAGTTTGACGATAATGGAAATATTGTAACAAATGGTGGCAGGGTTCTTGGAATTACAGCAACAGGTAGTACTCTAAAAGAAGCAAGAGCAAAGGCCTATGAAGCTACAGAGTGGGTTTCCTTTGATAACAAATATATGCGCCATGATATTGGAAAAGCAATTGATGAAGCATAAATAAAGAGAATGATAAAGAGTACGATTTTGTTATATCGTGCTCTTTTTTTGGGAAAAATATATGCAAAATAAACATTTTACATTGTTTATAAAAAATCAATATGGTACAATAGGACTATACTATGGAGGTTTATTATGAAAAAAGGTATTATTTTTGATATGGATGGTACTCTGTGGGATTCGGCCGAGAATGTTGCAAAGTCATGGAATGTTGCAATCGAGAGAGCCGGCTATAAGAGAGAAAAGGTTACAGCAGATGATCTGTACAGATTAATGGGAAAGACCATGGATGTTATTGCAGACAGTCTTTTTCCTGATGCCAATGAAGAAGAGAAGGCGCGTCTTGCCCAGGCCTGCTTTAATATAGAGAATGACTATCTGGCAGAGCATGGTGGAACTCTTTATCCTGAACTTCGTCCTACAATGGAGAAGCTTAAAGAGGACTATCACCTTTATATAGTAAGTAACTGTCAGGTTGGATATATAGAGACTTTCCTTAAATATTATGGTTTTGAGGATTTGTTTGAGGATATAGAGTGCTATGGTAATAACGGTTATCCAAAAGGGGATAACATAGCACTTATTGTTAAAAGAAATAATTTGGATGATGCTGTATATGTTGGTGATATACAGGGCGACTATGATGCAACAATGCAGGCAGGTATTAAATTTATTCATGCTGCATATGGATTTGGAACGATTAATGCAAGTGTTCCAAAGATAGAAAGTCTTTCGGAATTAGCTGACATAATTACGGAAATCTTATAATTATGATGATTTTAGGAGCAAAGAGGGTTTTTACATGAAGAATAAACAGGATTTTAAAGTACATTACGAACTTCTAAAAGCCATAGCTGAATACAACAGGGAAAGAATGTTCCAATACGATGTGGAGAAGGATGTGGCTGTTCACTTTGCTGTCAAGAATGGCGAGTTTACAGAAGATGTTGTATTTGAAAATTACAGAACAAATCTGGATAAATATCTTGCCGAATTGTCAGAGGAAGACAGAGAAGCATTCAAAACTGCTATTGATAAATGTACAGAGAGTTCTTGTCAGCAGGTTTTAGATATTCATATGAATACTTCTGAAAGAAAGGAATGGTTTAGACTCTTTCTTGCGAGTATTGCAGATAATCCTGACCAACCAGATGAGATTACTACTGTTGCAGGTCGTTTTATGTCGATTCAGGACCAGAAAGAGGTGGAAGAGTCTATAAGACGCAAGGCAGAGATTGATGCTCTTACGGGAGTGTATAATCATGCGACTTTTGAAAACCTGTGTGAGAAGGTCTTAAAAGAAGAAAAAAGTGACATAATGTTTCTGATGATAGATGTTGATGATTTTAAGATGATTAATGATACATTAGGACATAATGTCGGAGACATGGTGTTAAGTCAGACTGGTGAAATTTTAAAACATAATGTGCAAAACAGAGGATATGCAGGAAGACTTGGCGGTGATGAATTTGCAATTATTGTATGGGGATTTGATGATAGAACAGAAATTGATGATTTCTGTAATCAGCTTACAAATGATTTAAAGAATATTATCTTTGACATGGAATATTCTGCCTCAATGGGAGTGACAGTTCGTGGTGACAGATTTATGACCTTTAAGGATTTGTATTATGAGGCAGATCAGGCCGTATACTCTGCAAAGAAGAATGGAAAGAATCAGCTTGTTTTCTATGAAGATGTTTTGGTTGAGAAAAAATCGGCCTGCAAAATAAATGCAGATGAAAATATAGATTTTGATGATAGTGGAATAGATGAATTTGACAAGGCTGTTATGAACAATAATCCGGAATATATTATTGTTACATGCCTTGATGAGAGAAAGATTCTTTTTATGAATCGTGCTGCAAAAAAGGCATCTGTTATGGATGATTATACATTGTCTTTGTTTATTAAGACACCATTAGATGAGGATTATGTTGAAATCAAAGAATGCAGACGAGATTTGGGTGAAAGACATATTGCGTCTATAGCCGCAGAGAGAAGCAATTCTTTTCTTGGAAAATTGTTTGGTAATGCTAATTTGCTGTTGCACATTGAATTTGGAAAAATTGATGACAGAAATATAGAGAGAGTAAGCATAATTAATATATCTGATAAAACACATATTAATCAGGTACAGCGATTAAAGCAAAAGAGCCAGAAGACAATTAATGAGCTTTTTAATTATGTTACAACTGGTTATAAAGAGGATAGTGAGTACAGAGCATGTGCTAAAACCCTGTTAAATTATTATGGGGCAGATTGTGCTATTATTACGTATCAGGATGAAAATGGTAAACTTCATTTTGTACAGCAGCATAAATCAAGTGCTGAAACTACTGCAAAGCTGGTTGAAATGGGTGTAAGCAGCTTACCAGTTACGGATCTGACTTCCATATACAATGAAGATGGCAGTGTATTCGTAGATGATATTAAGACTTTTAAAAAATCGAATTCTGTGTTGTACAAAAAACTTGCGGATTTAAGAATCTGGTCATTTGAGGGAAATCTTATTAAGATTGGCAATGATGTTGCTGGAGCAGTTTTGGTATTAAATCCAAGAGAGAATGCGTGTGATCGAAAATTAATTGAGATGATTACTTCCTTTATTGGAAGCCAGATTTCATTTAAGAAGATGGAAAACATATTTGAATATGGAGAAAGTCATGACAAGGTTACAGGTTTATTACGACGGGAAAAATTCAAAAAATGGGATGCGGGCAGTACTGATTTAATGCTTGATTCACTGGGACTCTTTATTACTGATATAGTAAGTCTTAAGAAAGTAAACAGTACTTTTGGATATGCAACAGGAAATAACAGGTTAAAAACCGTTGCAGATACATTAAGAGATGTATTTTCAGGTAATTTCTTATACAGGTTTGATGATGATGAGTTTCTTGCATTTTGCCCGGATATAGGACAGAATGAATTCGAGAATCTCGTTTCTGAGATGAATGCAAAGCTAAAGGCACTGGATTTTGCAGTAGCAGGAGGCTTTAGCTGGAGAGAGAACGTCAATATCGGCAAGCAGATTGTAGAAGCAGAAGAAGTAATGAATATTGACAAAGAACGTCTGCGTCAGGAGAATGTTCCTCTTTTCAAGCAGGCTAAGAAGGTCATTATGGATGTAGAGAATGATTTAAATCAGGGTAAGTTTACTGTATTTCTTCAGCCTAAGGTTAATATGAATACTGGAAAAACTGTTGGTGCAGAAGCTCTTGTCAGATTATTCAGTGATGAATTTGGTGTGATAGGACCACTAAAATTTATTCCACTGCTCGAGGAACACAATGCTGTACATATGATTGATCTTTTTGTATTAGACAATGTATGTAAATTCCAGTATGAGAACGTGAAAGCGGGTAAAGCTATTATTCCGATTTCAGTTAATTTCTCTAAGAAGACACTAATTCATCCAAGTCTTATAGACGCTGTCAGAGAGATAATGGAAAGATATAGTACCCCAAAGGGATATGTGCAGATTGAAATTACTGAGACAATTAGTGATATGGATCACTTAATCATTAGTAATATTGCAAATTCCCTTCGTAAAATGGGCTTTGAGCTTGCAATGGATGATTTTGGAACAAAGTATGCTAATATGGAGACTTTGGTTAATTTCCAGTTTGGAGTTGCCAAAATAGACAGATCTCTTGTCAAGGATATTACAACAAATGAAAAGAGTGTAGTAATGTTAAGACATCTTACTGCAATGTTGAAAGAGCTTGATATCGAATGCGTAATTGAAGGTGTTGAGACTCAGGATCAGATTGATATTCTGCACAATATGAATTGTGAAGTTATACAGGGCTTCTTCTATGGAAAACCTACACCATGTAAGGATTTTTATAGTATGTTCATGGAATAGAGTTTATTTTTTCAGATAATAATGCTATTATATCAAGGAGTAATTTGCGTCTGTAGATTACTCCTTGAAACATTATAAAAATTAATAGAGGGGGAGAAAAATGTTAGAAAGATTTTTCAAGCTAAAAGAAAACAACACTACAGTCAGAACTGAAGTTATTGCCGGTATTACTACTTTCATGACAATGGCTTACATTCTTGCTGTAAACCCATCAATCCTTTCGGCATCGGGAATGGATTCGCAGGCTATTTTAATGGCAACTGCTATTTCGGCATTTATTGGAACACTTGCCATGGCATTCCTTGCAAATTACCCATTTGCTCTTGCACCGGGACTTGGACTTAATGCATATTTTGCATACACGGTTTGCGGAACAATGGGTTATTCATGGCAGTTTGCATTACTTGCTGTATTTGTAGAAGGACTTATTTTTATTGTCTTATCAATTACAAATGTAAGAGAGGCAATCTTTAATGCTATTCCTACAACACTTAAAAAAGGTGTATCAGTCGGAATCGGATTGTTTATTGCCTTTATTGGATTACAGAATGGACATCTTGTAGTAAATAGCGATTCTACACTTGTAACAGTAGTTGCATTTGCAAATAAGGATACATTCAATACAGTTGGAATCAGTGCCATTCTCGCTGTGATTGGTCTTTTATTTATTGCAATACTTTCAGTAAAGAAAGTTAAGGGAGCAATCCTTATTGGAATTTTAGCTACATGGATTCTTGGCATTATCTGTCAGTTATGCGGAATATATGTAGTAGATGCAGAGGCTGGCTTCTATTCATTAATTCCTTCATGGTCAACATTCGATATTACTGCAATCGGCAAGACATTCGGACAGTGCTTTAATGCTAAAGCGATAGGAAGCGTAAAGATAGTAGATTTCATCGTAATCATGTGTGCATTTTTATTTGTAGATATGTTTGATACACTTGGAACACTTATCGGTGTGGCAAACAAGGCTGACATGATAGATAAGGATGGAAAGCTTCCACGTGTTAAGGAGGCACTTCTTGCAGATGCTATTGCAACATCAGTAGGAGCAGTGCTTGGAACATCTACAACTACTTCATATGTAGAAAGTTCAGCAGGAGTTTCTGAGGGTGGAAGAACAGGACTTACATCAGTTGTTACAGGTTTCTTATTCTTAGTATCAATCATCCTTGCACCTGTATTTACTACCATACCTGGATTTGCTACAGCACCTGCACTTATTTTTGTTGGCTTCTTAATGATTTCAGCAGTAGTAGATATTGATTTTAACGATTTCACAGAGGCAATTCCGGCATACCTTACACTTGTTGCAATGCCACTTATGTACAGCATTTCAGAGGGTATAGCAGTAGGAGTTATCTCTTATGTAGTTATCAATGTATTCTGTGGAAAAGCAAAGAAAATTACACCTCTTATGTATGTTCTTGCTATTTTGTTCGTATTAAAATATATATTCTTATAAGATCTAAAATTCTCCGGCGGATTGCTGGAATGCGCAGAGTAAGATGTCAGCAAAGCTTACGTGCATTCTGCAGCAAGAACGCCGGAGCTTTCTTGATTTAAGGAACACTGTCAAGAAGGCAGAGGGCTCCCCAGCCATAAAATGGATCCGGGAAGGAGTCCTCGCCAGGAAGAATTCTGGCACCCTTTATCAGGATTGCTTTCATTTTTTCTCCATATAAAAATGCATCATTC